>NZ_JBVHYH010000024.1:9667-21032 GCF_055569135.1 Kitasatospora sp. NPDC029367 | reverse complement strand
AGGGGGACACCCGGACCCCCCCCCCCCCCCCCCCCCCCCCCCCGGCTCCGGGGGCGCCCCGCCCAGCCCCGATTCATCCCCACGGGTGAATCCGATCGCCGCCCGTCACCGTTGAGCCCCAAGGCCATCACCCAGTGTGACCAAAGTGGCCCCGGTTCCCGCCGCACTAGGCCAGAAGTGCCTGATTGATCACACCTGGGTACCCCGGAGGCGGTTCCCGACGCGGCGTCGATAGGATGCTGGCGGCCGGTGGACCGTACCCGGCCGGGCTGACCGACACCGAAGCCGGCCGAGCCCCCAATCGCTTCCGGAGGGTTTTTCCGTGCCGGCTGGAACGCTGTACCGCGGCCGGGAAGGCATGTGGAGCTGGGTGGCTCATCGAGTCACCGGCGTCCTCATCTTCTTCTTCCTGTTCGCCCACGTCCTGGACACCGCCCTCGTGCGAGTGTCGCCGGAGTCCTACGACACCGTCATTCAGACGTACAAGACTCCGCTCGTGAACCTGATGGAGTACGGCCTGGTGGCCGCCATCCTGTTCCACGCGCTCAACGGCCTGCGCGTCGTCGCGGTGGACTTCTGGTCCAAGGGCCCGAAGTACCAGAAGCAGATGCTGTGGACCGTCGTCGGGGTCTGGGTCGTCCTGATGGCCGGCTCCTTCTACGGCATCCTGCAGCACACGCTGATCTCCTGGTTCGGGAAGTGAGCTGACTGATGTCCACGGACTACTCCGACGCGATCGTCGTCCCCTCCAAGCAGGCGCACACCGGCAAGGGCATCGGCACCGGCAACCCCGCCGACGCCTTCGTCATCGAGCCGCCGCGCAAGCGGACCGGGAAGACCCCGCGCCGCACCCGCACCAACTTCGAGATGCTGGCCTGGCTCTTCATGCGCCTGTCCGGTGTCGTCCTGGTCGTGCTGATCCTCGGCCACCTGCTGATCATGCTGATCCTGGACGGTGGCGTCTCCAAGATCGGGTTCGCCTTCGTCGCCGGTCGCTGGGCCTCGCCGTTCTGGCAGGGCTGGGACCTCCTGATGCTCTGGCTCGCCATGCTGCACGGCGCCAACGGCATGCGTCAGGTCATCAACGACTACGCCGAGAAGGACTCGACCCGGCTCTGGCTCAAGGGGCTCATGGGTACCGCCACGGTCTTCACCGTGCTGCTCGGCACCCTGGTGATCTTCACCTTCGACCCCAACATCTGAGCCGCGAGCACCATCGACCATCGGCAGAGGCCAGAGGCGAGTTAACCCCCCATGCAGATTCACCAGTACGACACCGTCATCGTCGGCGCCGGCGGCGCCGGCATGCGCGCGGCCATCGAGTCGACGCAGCGCAGCCGCACCGCGGTCCTGACCAAGCTCTACCCGACCCGGTCCCACACCGGCGCGGCCCAGGGCGGCATGTGCGCCGCCCTGGCCAACGTCGAGGAGGACAACTGGGAGTGGCACACCTTCGACACGGTCAAGGGCGGTGACTACCTGGTCGACCAGGACGCCGCCGAGATCATGTGCAAGGAGGCCATCGACGCCGTCCTCGACCTGGAGAAGATGGGCCTGCCCTTCTCCCGCACCGAGCAGGGCCGGATCGACCAGCGCCGCTTCGGCGGCCACTCCCGCAACCACGGCGAGGCCCCGGTCCGCCGCTCGTGCTACGCGGCCGACCGCACCGGCCACATGATCCTCCAGACGCTGTTCCAGAACTGCGTCAAGCACGGCGTCGAGTTCTTCAACGAGTACTACGTCCTCGACCTGCTGCTCAACGAGGGCAAGACGGCCGGTGTCGTCGCCTACGAGCTGGCCACCGGCGAGATCCACGTCTTCCAGGCCAAGTCGGTCGTGTTCGCCTCCGGCGGCACCGGCAAGTTCTTCAAGGTCTCCTCCAACGCCCACACCCTCACCGGTGACGGCCAGGCCGTGGCCTACCGCCGCGGCCTCCCGCTGGAGGACATGGAGTTCTTCCAGTTCCACCCGACGGGCATCTGGCGGATGGGCATCCTGCTCACCGAGGGCGCCCGCGGCGAGGGCGGCATCCTGCGCAACAAGGACGGCGAGCGCTTCATGGAGCGCTACGCCCCCGTCATGAAGGACCTCGCGTCCCGTGACGTCTGCTCCCGCGCGATCTACACCGAGATCCGCGAAGGCCGCGGCTGCGGTCCGGACGGCGACCACGTCTACCTGGACCTGACCCACCTGCCGCCGGAGCAGCTGGACGCCAAGCTCCCGGACATCACCGAGTTCGCGCGCACCTACCTCGGCATCGAGCCCTACACGGACCCGATCCCGATCCAGCCCACCGCGCACTACGCCATGGGCGGCATCCCGACCAACGTCGAGGGTGAGGTCCTGCGCAACAACACCGACGTCGTCCCGGGCCTGTACGCGGCCGGCGAGGTCGCCTGCGTGTCCGTGCACGGCGCCAACCGCCTCGGCACCAACTCGCTGCTGGACATCAACGTGTTCGGCCGTCGCGCGGGCATCGCCGCCGCCGACTACGCCAACGCGAACGAGTTCGTCCCGCTCCCGGACGACCCGGAGGCGCTGGTCCAGGGCATGGTCGACCGGCTCCGCGAGTCCACCGGCACCGAGTCCGTGGCGCAGATCCGCAAGGAGCTGCAGGAGACCATGGACGCCAACGCGATGGTCTACCGCACCGGCGCCACCCTCAAGCAGGCCGTCGAGGACATCGCCGCCCTGCGGGAGCGCTACAAGCACGTCTCCATCCAGGACAAGGGCTTCCGCTACAACACGGACCTCCTGGAGGCCATCGAGCTGGGCAACCTGCTCGACCTGGCCGAGGTGCTGGCCGTCTCCGCGCTGGCCCGTGAGGAGTCCCGCGGCGGCCACTACCGCGAGGACTTCCCGACCCGTGACGACGTGAAGTTCATGCAGCACACCATGGCGTACCAGGAGGTCGCCGCCGACGGCAGCACCTCCATCCGCCTCGACTACAAGCCGGTCGTCACGACCCGCTACCAGCCGATGGAGCGTAAGTACTGATGAGCACTCCGACTGTGGAGCACTCGGCCGCTCTGGACGCGGTCGAGGCCGGTGGCGTACAGCTGATCACCGTCACCTTCCGGATCCGCCGGTTCAACCCGGAGGAGCACCCGGACCCGGTGTGGGTCGACTACCAGCTGACCATGGACCCGAAGGAGCGCGTCCTGGACGCGCTCAACAAGATCAAGTGGGAGCAGGACGGCACCCTCACCTACCGCCGTTCCTGCGCGCACGGCATCTGCGGCTCCGACGCCATGCGGATCAACGGCCGCAACCGGCTGGCGTGCAAGACCCTGATCAAGGACGTCAACCCGGAGAAGCCGATCACGATCGAGGCCATCAAGGGCCTGACGGTCCTCAAGGACCTGGTCGTGGACATGGACCCGTTCTTCCAGGCGTACAAGGACGTCATGCCGTTCCTCATCACCAAGGGGAACGACCCGACCCGCGAGCGCCTGCAGTCCGCCGAGGACCGCGAGCGCTTCGACGACACCACCAAGTGCATCCTGTGCGCCGCGTGCACGTCGTCCTGCCCGGTGTTCTGGAACGACGGCCAGTACTTCGGCCCGGCCGCCATCGTCAACGCGCACCGCTTCATCTTCGACTCGCGCGACGAGGGTGCCGAGCAGCGCCTGGAGATCCTCAACGACCGTGAGGGCGTGTGGCGCTGCCGCACCACCTTCAACTGCTCCGAGGCCTGCCCGCGTGGCATCGAGGTCACCAAGGCGATCCAGGAAGTGAAGCGGGCGCTGGTCACCCGCCGCTTCTGACCCCCGCCTGAGCAACGACGGAGGCCCCCGTCCGATCCTTCGATCGGGCGGGGGCCTCCGTCGTTGCCAGGTGGCGGCAACGGGGAGTTCAGTCCGTGGCCGGGGTGCGGCGGGTGGCGCGGAGGCCGCGGAGGCCGATGGTGCCGACGGCGATGCCGAGGAGGAAGGAGGTGACGGCGAGGAGCAGGTGGACCCAGAAGAAGGCGGTGGGCTGGGAGTGGTCGCCGTTCACGAAGGCCTGGTTGCCGGAGTCCTTCCAGAGGTTCTTGACGAAGGTGGTCCAGATGATCATCGACCAGACGCCGAAGGCGGTCAGGAACCAGGAGGTGCGGCGGCTGAGCTTCATGGGGTGGTCCTCGGCGGGGATGCGGTGGCTGCGGGGTGCCTCCCCAGTATGCGCGGGCCGCCGATCGGCGTAGGGCGGGCCCCTCCTGCGGAGGAGCCGTCCGGTGTGGCGGACGTCCCGGCTCCGCAGTGGGTACGGTCAGCTGGTGCCCACACCCCGTCACACCTTCGCGCAGTTGTGCGCCGCGGTCACCGCGGCCCTCCCGGTCCTGCTCGCCGCGCCCGCGGCGGTCGCGGCTCCGCAGGCGCCGCCCCCGTCGACCGCGATCGGCGGTGAGCGGCTGGGGCTGCCCGGGGTCCAGGTCGATCCGCTGGCGGGGGCGCCGGCGCTGCCGACGGACCTCACCGGCCAGTCCTGGATAGTCTCCGACGCCACGTCGGGGGACGTGCTGGCGGCCTACAACCCGCACCTGAGGCTGCCCCCGGCGAGCACCTTGAAGATCCTCTTCGCGGACACCGTGCTGCCCAAGTTCGACCGCAACGCGGTGCACCGGGTCGCCGACGAGGAGATCCAGAACATCGGCCCCGGCAGCAGCCTGGTCGGCATCAAGGAGAACCTGGACTACCGGGTCGAGGACCTGTGGCGCGGGGTGTTCCTGAGCTCGGGCAACGACGCCGTGCACGTCCTGGCGCACATGAACGGCGGCATCCAGCCGACCGTCAACGAGATGCAGGCCAGGGCCGAGGCCCTCCAGGCGCGGGACACCAAGGTGATCTCCCCGGACGGCTACGACATGGACGGCCAGCTGTCCTCGGCCTACGACCTGTCGCTGTTCGCCCGGTCCGGCCTGCGCAACCCGGACTTCCGCGGGTACTGCGCGACCCGGGACGCGATGTTCCCCGGCGCCGTCGACCGGAACACCGGCCAGCGCGGCAGCTTCGGGATCGCCAACACCGACCGGCTGCTGGGCAAGTACCCCGGGCTGATCGGGGTGAAGAACGGCACCACCACCAACGCCGGTTCGACCTTCGTCGGCGCGGCCGAGCGCAACGGCCGGACGCTGCTGGTGACGGTGATGCACCCGGCCAGCTACCAGAAGGTGTACGACGAGACGGCCGAGCTGCTGGACTGGGGCTTCGCCGCGGCGGGCAAGGTCCGGCCGGTCGGCCGGCTGGTCGACGAGCAGCAGGCCGGCCGCGAGGAGCCGACCGGTCAGGCGGGCGGCGCCGCCGGTGCCCCCGCCCCGCCGCCGCACCCCTCCCCCACCGGGGACCGGCCCGCCGCCGGGGCGGCCGGGGACGGCGGGCTCGGCGCGGGCGGCTGGGCGGCCGTGCTGGTCGGGGCCGTGGCGGCGGCGGGCGCCGTGCTGGCCGTCCGGCGCCGGGTGGCGGGCCGCGCCGGGGACTGAGCCGTGGTCCGACGCCCCGGCCCCGGCCTCAGGTGCGGGGCCGGGGCGTCGCCGTGGGCGTGGTGTCCTCCGCCTCGGCCTCGTCGGCCGCGGCCAGCAGCGCCCGGCCGTGCTCCCTGGTCCGCTCCCGGGCCGCCACCGGGTCGGCGGTGGCCGTCCAGGCCACGCAGTACATCAGCAGCCGGCTGACGAAGTTGATCCACAGCAGCAGCGCCACCGGGGTGGCGAAGGCCCCGTACAGGCTCCGCCCGGCGACCGAGCCGAGGTAGGAGGAGAGCAGCAGTTTCAGCAGTTCGAAGCCGACCGCGCCGATCAGGGCGCCGGTCAGCAGGTCGCGGCGGCGCTGGTCGGTGATCCCGGGGAAGGGCGCCAGCAGGTAGGCGAAGAGCAGCATGTCGCACGCTATGGCGATCAGGATGCCGACCCCGGTCAGCAGGTAGCCGCTGCCCAGGCCGATCGCGTCGGCGATCCGGCCGGCGAGCGTGGTGCCGGCGGCGGAGGCCCCCAGCGAGAACAGCGACACCAGGCCGAGGCCGGCCAGCACCAGGACGTCCCAGGCCTTGCGCAGCACCGGGTTGCCGTCCTCCTCGGGCAGCTGCCAGAGGTCTCTGATCGAGGTGCGCATGGTGTCCACCCAGCCGAGGCCGGAGACCAGCAGCAGGGCGCCGCTGACCAGTCCGAGGGTGCCCGCGTTCGCCACCAGGGACGGCAGGTTGAGCGAGTCCGACAGGCCCGGCAGCTGGTCGGAGATGCGGTGCTGGAGGTCGTCCACCTGACTGCCGTTCAGGGTGGCGACGGCGATCGCCAGGCCGACCGTGAGCAGGGGGAACAGGGCGAGGAAGCCGAAGAAGGTGACGGCTCCGGCCAGCCGGTTGCCACGGGCGGCGGAGAAGTACTCGTACACCCGGTAGGGGCGGCTGCGCAGCACCCGGGCCACGAGCGGGCCCAGGACCGGAAGGCGGGTCAGGAAGTCCACCCGACCGGTTATACCGGCCCGTCCCCCGAACGGCCGTCAGGCGCGGGCCGGTGCAACGGATCCGGCCAGGCGGTGCAGCGGATCCGGCCAGGCCGGTGCCGCGGCTCCGGGCCGGTGCCGATCAGCTGTTGACGAGCCGGCGGGCCTTCGCCAGGGCGCGGACGGCCTGGTAGGCGGCGTACCGCCCGTGGCCGAGCAGTTCGGTGCGCACGCCGTCCACGCCGGGCGGCGGGCGGTAGCCGGCCGGGCGCAGCCGGGCGCAGTGCGCGGCGGCGCGGCGGAAGTACTCGCGGCGGTCGCCGGGCGGGATCCGACCGGGCTTGGCGACCACGGTGTTGAGGTGGTTGAGCATCTTGCCGAAGACCACCGGGCGCCACCGGTCCAGGTCGGGGCGGCGGTCCAGGAAGGCGAAGACCAGGTCGTACTGGGCGAAGACGTCGAAGTGCTTGCGGCTGGCGGTGGCCAGGATGTTGCCGCCCTCCTGGCGCTGGCGGTAGTGCACGCCGACCCGGTCGAGCAGGGTGATGCCGCCGGCGGCGAGCAGCGCCGGGTACGTCCAGGGGGTGTCCTCGTAGTAGCCGGCCGGGAACTCCAGCCGCTGCTCGGTGATGAACCCGCGGCGGTAGGCCTTGTTCCAGACGACCTGGAGCAGGTCGAGCAGGTCGGGGCGGGTGGCGAGGTCGAAGACGTCCGGCGATTCGGCGCCGAAGACGTGGCCGGCGGCGGCGCGGGTGATCCGGCCGTCGGCGTAGGTGCGGGCGTAGTCGTAGACCAGGACGTCCGGGTCGCCGGTGGCGGCGAGGCGGTCCTCGACGGCGGCCAGCAGGCCGGGGGTGAGGGTGTCGTCGCTGTCGAGGAAGAGCACGTAGTCGCCGGTGGCGACCTCCAGGCCGGCGTTGCGGGCCCGGCCGAGTCCGACGTTCTCCGGCAGGTGCAGCACCCGGACCCGGGGGTCGGCGGCGGCGGCCTCGTCCAGCATCGCGCCGCAGCCGTCCGGCGAGCGGTCGTCCACCGCGATCAGTTCGAAGTCCGGCCCGCTCTGGCCGAGGACCGATTCGAGGCACTCGGCGAGGTAGTCCTGGACCTGGTACACGGGGACGATGACGCTGAAGCGGGGCACGGGGGCCAGCGTAGTGGGCCGGAGGGGGTCCGGGCCCCGGAGGTAGGATCAGTGGGCACGTACGCACCGATCCAAGTGCGGCCAGACCCCCAGCGGGCTGCCACGCTCCTCCCGAGAAAGGCCTGCGTAGCCGATGGCTCCCCGCCTCTCCATCGTCGTTCCGATCTACAACGTCGAGCGTTATCTCGTCGAATGCCTCGACTCGATCGCCGCCCAGACCTTCACGGACTTCGAGTGCGTCATGGTCGACGACGGTTCGAAGGACGGCAGTGCGGCGCTCGCCGAGGCCTACGCGGCGAAGGACTCGCGGTTCCGGCTGGTCCGGCAGGTCAACAAGGGCCTCGGCGCGGCCCGGAACACCGGTATCCGGCACATCGACCCGGACTCCGAGTTCCTGTGCTTCGTGGACAGCGACGACTCGATGCCGCCGAGCGCGTACGAGCTGATGATCAACACGCTGGACGAGACCGGCTCGGACTTCTGCACCGGCAACGTGCTGCGGTTCCGCGCGGTGGGCTACTACCAGTCCGGCGGGCACGCCAAGCCGTTCAAGGACACCCGGCTCAAGACCCACATCACCGAGCTCCCGGCGCTGGTCACCGACCGCACCGCGTGGAACAAGGTGTACCGCCGCTCCTTCTTCGACGCCGCCGGCCTGCTCTACCCCGAGGGCATCCTGTACGAGGACGCGCCGGTCAGCGTGCCGCACCACTACCTCGCCAAGAGCGTGGACGTGCTCTCCGAGCCGATCTACCACTGGCGCGAGCGCGAGGTCGGCGAGATGTCGATCACCCAGATGCGCACCAACCCGAAGGGCCTGATCGACCGGGTCGCCTCGGTCGAGCTGGTCCGCGCCTGGTTGAAGAAGCAGACCGAGCCGCGCTTCGCCGAGTACCTGCGCTCCTACGACGAGAACACCCTCGTCGAGGAGATCCCGATGTTCTTCTGGTCCGTCGTGGACGGCGACAAGGAGTACCGGGACGCCTACGTCCAGAACGTCAGCCGGCTGCTCCGCTCGATCGGCCAGGAGCAGGTCCGCAAGCTGCGCGCGCCGCTGCGGCTCAAGTACCACCTGACCCTGCAGAACCGGGTCGACGAGCTGGTCGAGCAGATCAAGT
Organism: Kitasatospora sp. NPDC029367; assembly: GCF_055569135.1. Lineage (NCBI taxonomy): Bacteria > Bacillati > Actinomycetota > Actinomycetes > Kitasatosporales > Streptomycetaceae > Kitasatospora > Kitasatospora sp. NPDC029367. The sequence goes on along the minus strand of NZ_JBVHYH010000024.1, from coordinate 12,357 downwards.
ACGAGGGCGAGAGCGGCGGCGGCGTGCAGGCCCGCGGCCTGCTGCGGCCGTACGCGGACTACCCGTTCCTGCGCGGCGGGCGCAAGAGCGTCCCGGCCGGCGTGCTCAAGCTGGACAACTCGCTGGTCATGCGCAGCCGGCTGTACAGCACCGCCTGGGTGGGCGGGAAGCTGGAGCTGACCGGGCACGCCTACCCGGAGCAGCTGGGCGCGGCGAACAAGCACGACATGGTGCGCACCCTGGTGCTGCGCGAGGCCAAGGGCCGCCGGGCGATCGCGGTGCCGATGAAGACCCAGTACAGCCCCGAGGCCACCGCGAGCTGCAACCACGACCTGTACAACTGCGACTGGTCCGGCTTCACCGTCGCCCTCGACCCGAAGAAGCTCAAGCACCGCGGCCAGTGGAAGGACGGCCACTGGCGCGTCCTGGTGGCCGGCGCGGGCAAGGGCGGGGTCTACAAGGGCCGGATCTCGGCCGGCTGGAGCGACAGCGCCGCGTCGATCCCGCAGCACTGGGTCGAGCCGGACGTGCGGATCGTGCCGTGGATCCGGGACGGCTTCGTCTACCTCCAGGTGGAGACCGTCAAGGCCCGGGTGACCGGCCTGGCCGCGCACGACGGCCGGATCGAGGTCTCCGGCGCGGCCCGCTCCGGGGCGAGCTTCGCCGGTGCCCGGCTGCGGCTCACCCACCTCGAGTCGGACCGCGAGCTGACCTTCCCGGTGGAGCTGGGCACCCCGGTCGGCACCCTGCAGCCGTTCACCTCCTCGGTCGAGGTGGCCGAGCTGACCGCCGTCCGCGAGGCCTGGGCCGAGCTGGACCCGGTGGCCGACGAGCGCGTCCGCGACCGCTGGAACAGCGCGCTGCTGCTGGCCGACGGCAGCGTGCTGCCGCTGGTCTGGGACGACCGCAACGCCCCCGAGCAGCTGCACGTCCCGCTGGACCCGCAGGCGCCGGTCGAGCTGCGCCGGGCGATCTACACCAAGCCCTCCCCGAGCGGCCACTTCCAGCTCTCCGACCAGCTGCTGCAGCCGATCGTGGACGAGGTGTCGGCGCGCGGCGCCGACGGCTTCCTGCTGAGCGGCTCGTTCCCGCAGCCCGGCACGCACCGCTGGGAGCTGGTGGTCCGCCACCACTGGCGCGAGGAGGAGCACGTCTACCCGGTGGAGATCTCGGACGGCCGGTTCCGCACCGCGCTGCCCGCCGTGCCGACCGCCACCTTCGCCGGCCGGGTGCCGCTCGCCCAGGGCACCTGGAACGTCTTCTTCCGTCCGGTCGGCGTGCCGGCCTCGGCCCTGCCGGACAGCCACGCGCAGATCTCCCCGGACTGCTTCGGCACCCTGCCGGTGGAGGTGGAGTCCCGCGGCAAGCGGATCGCGCTGGAGCGCCGCTACCACGACGGCCTGTCGCTGGAGTCGTACTCGGCGCTGCTGCCCGAGGAGCGCTCCGGCTTCCGCCAGCGCCGGCTGCGCACCACCGACTACCCGGCCGCCCGCCGCCTGCCGGTGCGCGACACCGTGCTCTACAACGCCGGGCACGGCAGCGCCTACGCCGACTCCCCGCGGGCGATCCACGAGGAGCTGGTCCGCCGCGGCCTGCCGCTGGAGCACCTCTGGGGCAGCGACGACATGCAGACCGAGCTGCCGCGCACCGCGCAGGCGATCCGGCTGTGGAGCCCGGAGTGGTTCGAGGCGCTGGCGACCGCCAAGTACATCGTCACCAGCACCCACCTGCCCGACTTCTTCGTCCGCCGCCCCGGCCAGGTGGTCGTGCAGACCCGGATGGGCAGCCCGCTCAAGCAGGTCGGCTTCGACTTCGAGAAGGTCTGGTTCACCGACTCGAACTACCTCAAGGGCCTGAGCCGCGAGGTGCCGAACTGGAGCCTGCTGGTGGCCGGCAACAGCTGGTCCGCCCCGGTGCTGCGGCGCGCCTTCGACTACCAGGGCGAGATCCTGGAGAGCGGGGCGCCCCGGAACGACCTGCTGTTCGCGGCCGACCGGGAGAAGACCGCCGAGCAGGTCCGCGAGCGGCTCGGCCTGCCCGAGGGCAAGAAGGTCGTGCTGTACGCGCCGACCTGGCGCGAGGACCGGCGCCGGCCGAACGGCGGCTACCAGATCGACCTGCGGATCGACCTGGAGGCGGCCAAGGCCGCGCTGGGCGACGACCAGGTGCTGCTGGTGCGCCGGCACAACATGATGTGCGGCCAGATCCCGGGCGCCGGCAACGGCTACATCTGGGACGTCGGCAGCTACCCCGACATGGCTGAGCTGCTGCTGATCGCCGACGTCCTGGTCACCGACTACTCGTCGAGCATCTTCGACTTCGCCACCACCGGGAAGCCGATGCTGTTCTTCACCCACGACCTGGAGCACTACCGCGACAACCTGCGCGGTTTCAGCCTGAACTTCGAGGCCGAGGCCCCGGGCCCGCTGCTGGCCACCTCCGAGGCGCTGGTCGACGCGCTCGGCCGGGTGGACGCGGTGGCGGCCGAGTACGCGGACAAGGCGGCCGCGTTCCGCGAGGCGTACTGCGACCTGGACGACGGCAAGGCCTCCGGCCGGGTGGTCGACGCGATGCTCCGCAAGGAGTAGCCGCCGAAGACGGCATCGGGGGGGGGGGGGGGGGGGGGGGGGGGGGGGGGGACGGGGGGGGGGGGGGGGCGGGGGGGGGGGGGGGGACTTCCCCCCCCCCTT
>NZ_JBVHYH010000024.1:0-9657 GCF_055569135.1 Kitasatospora sp. NPDC029367 | reverse complement strand
GGGGAGGGGACATGGGTTGGGGGAGAGCAAACCCCCCACCAAAAACACCCACCACCCCCCCCCCCCCCCCCCCCCCCCCCCCCCCCCCCCCCCCCCCCCCCCCCCCGGCGCTATCTGGGAATTCCCTGAGAACTACCTGCCCTTTACGCCCAATTTGCACTCGAACTGACGTTTAGTCGACGAATTTCAAAGGAAATTCTACGAAACGTACAGTTGACCCGAGGTGCCTTCCCGGGGTGGGATATCAAATCGGCCCCGGTCCGGCCGGCACCGGCACGGCGGCCCTCCCGGCCACCGCCATGTCCGGGATCCCGTCCCGAAGGGCCCCCCGCACCATGTCTTCGCTCGCCCGGTTCGTACTCCCGCACGCCGCCCCCCGGGTGGCCGACGGCCGGGCCGCCGTCGACGAGGACGTGGCGTTCGGGCTGCTGCGCGCCCGCTGGCACGGCCGCGGACTGGAGCTCACCGGCTTCGCTCGCCCGCTGGACCTGGACACCGGCCGCCCCGGCTCCGCCTGGACCTGGCTGACCCTGCGCCACGAGGACGCGGCCGAACCACCGCTCCACCTGCGCTCCAGACCCCGAAGGCTGCCCGAGGTCACCGACGACAGCGCCCAGCCGGAGCACAACCACGACTGGTCCGGCTTCACCGTCCTGCTGGAACCCTCCCGACTGCGCCGGGACGACCGCTGGCTGCTCGGCGACTGGCAGATCGAGACCACCCTCTTCACCCGCCCCCGCCCCACCCGGCTGCGCCGCCAGTACGGCGCCCTCGCCCCCCACTGGTGCGGCTCCGGCGAGTACCCGCCGGCCCGCTGGGTGGACCGCGACGTACGCCTCCAGCCGTACTTCGAGGACGACCGGCTGCGGCTGCGGCTGGAACGCCCCGGCGTCCGGCTCGACCGCGCCGAGCCCGCCGCCGACGGCATCCGGCTGGGCGGCGTCGCCGACCACTGCCCGGCCGGCACCGTGCTGCGGCTGCGGCACCGGCAGAGCGACGCGGTGATCGAGCGGCCGCTCACCCGCACCGGCAACACCTTCGCCGTCGAACTGCCGTACCGGCCGTTCACCGCCGACGGACGCGGCCGCGAGGACCTGGAGCACTGGGACGCCGAGCTGCTGCGCCCCGACGGCGGCACCGAACAGCTCTGCCTGGACGAGCGCGGCGGCCCGGTGGCCGGCCAGTACCCGCTGCCGGACGCCCCGGACCGGGTGCTCTACCTCAAGCACCTCGCCGACGGCCGGCTCCAGGTCTGCGTCCAGCCCGCCGCCGGGATGGTCGACCGGATCGCGGTCCACTTCGGCGGCTTCGAGCTGTCCGGCCACTGCCCGGACCCGGCCGCCGGCCGGCTGGAGCTGGTCCTGCGGCACGGCGGCACCGCGGGCGAGGTCCGCACCCCCGTCGAGCCCGAGCCGGACGGCCGCTTCCGGGTCCGGGTACCCGCCACCCGCACCGGCTCCGACGGCGCCGTACTGCCGCTGCGCAAGGGCATCTGGGAGGCCGTCCTGGAGCCGGCCGACCGCTCCGGCCCGGCCCGGCCGCTGCTCGCCGCCCCGACCGTGCTGCCCGCCCTGCCCGCCACCGCGACCACCGGCGGCAAGGACGTCCTGCTCCAGCGCCGCTGGCACGACACCCTGCTGGTGGACTCCACCCCGGTGCTCGACGCCACCGAGCGCAGCGCCTGGACCCAGGCCCGGCTGCGCACCGAGCACTACCCCGCGGCCCGCCGCGAACCGCTGCGCGAGGCGGTGCTGTACGACGTGTTCGGCGGCCGCGGCTACGCCGACTCCCCGCGCGCGGTGCACGCCGAACTCGCCCGCCGCGGCGAGCCGTTGGAGCACCTGTGGGTGGTCGACGACGGCCAGGCCGAACTGCCGCCCGGGGTCGTCCCGATCCGGATCTGGAGCCCCCAGTGGTACCGGGCGCTGGCCACCTGCCGGTACCTGGTCGGCAACACCCACTTCCCGGACTTCCTGGAGCGCCGCGAGGGCCAGGTCGTGGTGCAGACCTGGCACGGCTCGCTGCTCAAGCGGATCGCCCACGACGTCGACAACCCCTGGCTCGCCGACCACGGCTACCTGGAGGCGCTCGACCGGGAGACCCCGCAGTGGAGCCTGCTGCTCTCGCCCAGCCCCTTCGCCACCCCGATCCTGCGGCGCGCCTTCCAGTACGACGGCGAGGTGCTGGAGTCCGGCTACCCGCGCGGCGACGTGCTGGCCCAGCCCGACCCGAGGGTCGCCGCGGCCGTCCGCCGCCGGCTCGGCATCCCCGAGGGCAAGCGGGTCGTGCTGTACGCGCCGACCTGGCGCGAGGACCAGCAGCGCGGCGACGGCGAGGGCTTCCGGCTCGACCTGCGGCTCGACCTCGACCACGCCCGCCGGCTGCTCGGCGAGGACCACGTGCTGCTGGTCCGCCCGCACGCGCACGTGCGCGACCCGCTGCCCGGCGCCGGGGACGGCTTCCTGTTCGACTGCGGGGACTTCCCCGACCCGCAGGAACTGCTGCTGATCGCGGACGTGCTGGTCACCGACTACTCGTCGATCATGTTCGACTTCGCGATCACCGGCCGCCCGGTCTACTTCTTCACCTACGACCTGGAGCACTACCGCGACACCCTGCGCGGCTTCTACTTCGACTTCGAGGCGGACGCGCCCGGCCCGCTGGTGCCGGACTCCGCCGAACTGCTCGGCGCGCTGCGCGAACTCGCCGACAGCGGCGAGCGGTCGGCGCCCGGCTACGCGGAGCGCTACCGGCGCTTCCGGGCCACGCACTGCGCCCTGGACGACGGCGGCGCGGCCCGCCGGGTGGTCGACCGGATGCTCGAACTCGGCCGAACCGCGCGGTAGTTCAGCGGTAGTTCAGCGGTGGTTCAGCGATGGTTCAGGAGAACCGGTAGGCCCGCCAGGGCCGCCAGACCTCGTCCGCGTCGAACCGGGAGAGCGAGAAGCCCGGCACCGGGAAGGACGCCCGGAACCCGCGCGCCTGCTCGTACGCCCGGTCCAGCGCGTCCTCCGGCAGGCCGTGGGCCACCGTCACGTGCGGGTGGTACGGGAAGGCCAGTTCGCGGGCCAGCGGGCCGGACCGGACGTCCGCCTCCAGCAGCCGGCACTCGTGCGCGCCCTCCTCGACCCGGACGAACACCACCGGGGAGACCGGCCGGAAGGTGCCGGCGCCGCCCAGCAGCATCCGGAACGGCCGGTGCGCCGCGGCCACCGCCGACAGGTGCTCCTCGATCTTCGGCAGCAGCTCGGCCGGCACCTCGGTGGGCGGCAGCAGGGTGACGTGGGTCGGTATCGAGCGGGCCTGCGGGTCGCCGAGCCCGGCCCTGGCGTCCTGGATCCGCGCGCCGTGCGGGTCCGGCACGCTCACGGACACGCCGATGGTGACGACCTCCGGGAGGTCGCCACCATCGGGCATGCGCGAGAGCGGAGTCACCGCTTGGCGGCCGGGAGGAAGCCGATCCGGTCGTACACGGTCGCCAGCGTCTCGGAGGCCACCGCGCGGGCCTTCTCGGCGCCGATCGCCAGCACCCGGTCCAGCTCGGCCGGGTCGTCCAGGAAGGTGGCGGTGCGCTCCTGGAAGGGGGTGACCCACTCGGTGAACAGCTCGGCCAGCTCGGTCTTGAGGGCGCCGTACATCTTGCCCTCGAAGTGCGCGACCAGCTGCTCGACCGACTGGCCGCTGAGCGCGGAGTGGATCCGCAGCAGGTTGGAGACGCCCGGCTTCTGCTCCTCGTCGTAGGAGACCACGGTGCCGGTGTCGGTGACGGCGCTCTTGAACTTCTTGGCGCTGACCTTCGCCTCGTCCAGCAGGCTGACCAGGCCCTTGGCCGAGGAGGCCGACTTGCTCATCTTGATGCCCGGGTCCTGGAGGTCCATGATCTTCGCCGTCTCCTTGAGGATGTACGGCTTCGGGATCGTGAACGTGGGGGCGTAGCGCGAGTTGAACCGCTCCGCGATGTCGCGGGTGATCTCCACGTGCTGGCGCTGGTCCTCGCCGACCGGGACGGCGTCCGCCTGGTAGAGCAGGATGTCCGCGATCTGCAGGATCGGGTAGGTGAACAGGCCGACGGTGGTGCTGTCGGCGCCGTACCGGGAGGACTTGTCCTTGAACTGGGTCATCCGGGAGGCCTCGCCGAAGCCGGTGAGGCAGTTCATCACCCAGCCGAGCTGCGCGTGCTCGGGCACGTGCGACTGGACGAAGAGGGTGCAGTGCTCCGGGTCCAGGCCCGCGCCGAGCAGCTGGGCGGCGGACACCCGGGTGTTCTGGCGCAAGGTCACCGGGTCCTGCGGCACGGTGATCGCGTGCAGGTCGACGACCATGTAGAAGGCGTCGTTCTCCTTCTGCAGGTCGACCCACTGGCGCACGGCGCCCAGGTAGTTGCCGAGGTGGAACGAGCCGGAGGTGGGCTGGATCCCGGAGAGCACCCGGGGGCGGTCCTTGACCGGACCGGTGACCGCTGCGTTGACCATGCGGGCCATTCTTCCAGTTCCCCCGGTCGCTCAGGAAACCTCCGGCCCCGCAGGCTCCTCCGGTGTGACCGCACTCACCCTCACCCGGGCGATCCGCCGGCCCTCCACCTTGGCCACCGTCAGCAGCACCGCGCCGCCGCCCTCGACCGGGATCCGGGCCTGGTCGCCGTCCCGGGGCAGCCGGCCGAGCGAGGCCACCAGGCAGCCGGCCACCGTCTCGTACGGGCCCTCGGGCAGGGTGACGCCGGTCTCCTCGGTGAAGTCGCCGAGGTTGAGCAGGCCGTCCAGCTCCGTGCCGCCGCCGGCCAGCCGGCGGGTGGGCGCGGACTCCGGCCGGTCGTACTCGTCCCGGATCTCGCCGATCACCTCCTCGACCAGGTCCTCCAGGGTGACGATGCCGGCGGTGCCGCCGTACTCGTCCACCACGATCGCCAGGTGGTGGCCCTCCCGGCGCATCTCGCCCATCGCCTCCAGCACCCGCTTGGTGCCGGGCAGCAGCTTGACCGGGCGGGCCAGGTCGCGGACCTTGACGGCCTGCTCGCCGCGGGCGCCGTAGAGGTCCCGGACGTGCACGAAGCCGACCACCGCGTCGGCGCTGCCCTCGACCACCGGGTAGCGCGAGTGCGGCGAGGTCTCGGCCTGGTGCCGTACGGCGGCCAGCGGGCGCTCCGCGTCCAGGAAGGTCACCTCGGTGCGCGGGACCATCACCTCGCGCAGCTGGCGCTCCCCCGCGGCGAACACGTCCGCGATCAACGCCCTTTCGTCGCTGCCCAGTTCGGTGTTGGAGGCGACCAGGCCGCGCAGCTCCTCGGAGCTCATCGAGCCGCGCCCGGCCGCCGGATCACCGCCGAACAGCCGGACCATCAGGTTGGTGGAGTGGCCGAGCAGCCAGATCACCGGGCGCAGCGCCACCGACATCACGTCCACCACGGGGGCGGCGATCACCGCGATGGACTCGGCGCGCTGCAGGCCGATCCGCTTGGGGGTGAGCTCACCGAGCACCAGCGAGACATAGCTGATCAGCAGGGTCAGGCCGACCAGGGCGAGGGCGTCCGCCACCCCCTGGGACAGCCCGGCCCGGACGAAGAGCGGGGCGACCTTGCCGGCCAGGGTGTCCGCGCCGAACGCGGCGGACAGGAAGCCCATGCAGGTCACGCCGACCTGGACGGCCGCCAGGAAGCGGTTGGGGTCGGCGGCCAGGTGCGCGGCCCGGGCCGAGCGCCGGGTGCCGTGCGCCTCCAGCGTCCGGATCTGGCCCTCGCGCAGCGAGATCAGCGAGATCTCCGCGACGTTGAACAGGCCGCCCAGCAGGATGAAGACGAGGACGAGCGCGGCGTCCCCGAGGGTTTCGTTCACAGCGGGCCAGTGTAGGGCGGCCGGTGCCCGGCGGCGGGCCCCTGTGGCCGGACACGGCGGCGGCCCGCCGCCCCGGGGAGGGGTGACGGGCCGCCGGAGTGCTCAGCGGGCTCAGATGAGGCCCAGCTCCTGGACCGCGTCGCGCTCCTCGGTCAGCTCCTTGACCGAGGCGTCGATGCGGGCGCGGGAGAAGTCGGAGATCTCCAGGCCCTGGACGATCTCGAACTTGCCGTCCTTGGTGGTGACCGGGAAGGAGGAGATCAGGCCGGCCGGGACGCCGTAGGAGCCGTCGGAGACGACGCCCATGGAGGTCCAGTCGCCCTCGGCGGTGCCGTTGACCCAGGTGTACACGTGGTCGATGGCGGCGTTGGCGGCCGAGGCGGCCGAGGAGGCGCCGCGGGCGTCGATGATGGCCGCGCCGCGCTTGGCGACGGTCGGGATGAAGTCGTTCTCCAGCCAGGCCTGGTCGCTGCCGACGGCCTCGAAGGCCGGCTTGCCGGCGACCTCGGCCTGGAAGATGTCCGGGTACTGGGTCGCGGAGTGGTTGCCCCAGATGGTGACGCGCTTGATGTCGGAGACCAGGGCGCCGGTCTTGGCGGACAGCTGGCCGACCGCGCGGTTGTGGTCCAGGCGGGTCATCGCGGTGAAGCGCTCGGCCGGGACGTCCGGGGCGTTGCGCTGGGCGATCAGGGCGTTGGTGTTGGCCGGGTTGCCGACGACCAGGACCTTGATGTCGTCCGCGGCGTGGGCGTTGATGGCCTTGCCCTGCGGGCCGAAGATGCCGCCGTTGGCCTGCAGCAGGTCGCCGCGCTCCATGCCGGCGGTGCGCGGACGGGCGCCGACCAGCAGCGCGACGTTGGCGCCGTCGAAGGCCTCGTTCGGCTGGTCGGTGATGGTGATGTCGCGCAGCAGCGGGAAGGCGCAGTCGACGAGCTCCATGGCGGTGCCCTCGGCGGCCTTGAGGCCCTGCGGGATCTCCAGGAGGCGCAGGTTCACCGGCACGTCGGCACCGAGCAGGTGGCCCGAGGCGATGCGGAAGAGCAGCGCGTAGCCGATCTGGCCGGCTGCTCCGGTGATGGTGACGTTGACGGGGGTGCGGGTCATTTCTACCTTCTCCAGCAAATCGCCAGGTGCCCCAGGCACACCGGCGCACTGGAGCCGAGGATGGTCTCTCGACATCGAGAGACCGGCGTCAGGTTATCGCAAAGGGAAGCGTACGCCGCGTGTGCGGGCGTGGCTGATGCGTCACAGCGGACGCCGCCCGGCGGGCCCGGAACGCACCGCGGCCCCGCCCGGGAATCCGGACGGGGCGGCGGCAGGAGGCGGCGGGAGGCGGGCTCAGTGCTTGGGCCGGCCGATCAGCTGCCCGATGTTGTCCAGCAGCGGGATCTCCAGCCACGGGTTCGGCTGCGCGACCAGGGTCAGCAGCACGATCGAGGCGCCCAGGAAGGCCAGCACGATGACGTCGGTGAAGCGGCTGCGCACCGCCAGCATCCCGACCTCGGGCAGCACCAGCCGCAGCACCGCGCCGAGCAGCACGCCGGTGCCGAGGATCAGCAGCCCGTACTTGAAGCCGTCCTTGAAGTCGGCGAACCAGGTGACCGCGAGGCCGGCGCCGACCACCGACAGGACCAGCGTTATCGGCCACTGCCGAACCGGCAGGGCGTGGTCGCGCCCCAGAGCCGGGGCCGCCCCCTCGGGCGGCAGGGTGCCGGTGGTCTTGACCGGCCGTTGCCGGGACCGCGCCGGACGCGGTTCAGTCATGCTCGCCGTCCCTCGGGGATCAGACGCCGGCGCGGCGCTCGGCCGCCTCGACGATGTTGTTGAGCAGCATCGCGCGGGTCATCGGGCCCACGCCGCCGGGGTTCGGGGAGATCCAGCCGGCCACCTCGGCCACCCCCGGGTGCACGTCGCCGACGATCTTGCCCTCGCTGCGGCTGACGCCGACGTCCAGCACCGCGGCGCCCGCCTTGACGTCCTCCGGCTTGACCAGGTGCGGCACGCCCGCGGCGGCCACGATGATGTCGGCCTTGCGCAGGTGCGCGCCGAGGTCCCGGGTGCCGGTGTGGCACAGGGTCACGGTGGCGTTCTCGCTGCGGCGGGTCAGCAGCAGGCCGATCGAGCGGCCGACGGTGATGCCGCGGCCGACCACGACCACCTCGGCGCCGTCGATCTCGACCTGGTGCCGGCGCAGCAGCTCGACGATGCCCAGCGGGGTGCACGGCAGCGGGCCCTCGATGCCCAGGGCCAGCCGGCCGAGCGAGGTCGGGTGCAGGCCGTCGGCGTCCTTGTCCGGGTCCATCAGCTCCAGGACCGGGTTCTGGTCCAGGCCCTTGGGCAGCGGCAGCTGGACGATGTAGCCGGTGCAGGTCGGGTCGGCGTTGAGCTCGCGGACGACGTCCTCGACGTCCTGCTGGGTGGCGGTGGCGGGCAGCTCGCGCTGGATCGAGGCGATGCCGACCTCGGCGCAGTCCTTGTGCTTGCCGTTGACGTACCAGCGGCTGCCCGGGTCGTCGCCGACCAGGACGGTGCCGAGGCCGGGCGTGACGCCCTTCGCCTTGAGGGCCGCCACGCGGGCGGCGAGTTCGGACTTGATCGCGGCGGCGGTGGCCTTGCCATCGAGAATCTGGGCAGTCATGACCCCATTCTCCCGGATCGCGGCCGCCGCCCGTACCGCAGCCGCCCCGGCGACCGGACGGGCACGGATGGTCCGCACCACGTTGCGGTTGCGCCACAGTCTCCGCACCACGCCCACAACCGGCTGGACAGCGCGCTGCCGTCCGGTTGACGATATGCGGGCATCCCCTGCCGCGACCAGGCCCGGTGACGGGCCGACCGGTCCCGCAGCAGGGCGTACCCGGGGGAAAGAGCCAGTGATCCGACCACAGCACACCGCGCAGCCCGACCGCCACGGCGCCCTCACCGCACCGTGCCCGTCCCCGCGTTCGATCACTCGCCCGTCACAGCACTGAGCCGGCCGCGCCCGTCACCGCCGCCGGGCTGTCACCGCGCTCCGATACCGTCCCGTTCCGTCGGCGACCCGACTCGCCGGCCGCAACCGGGTCCTCCGCCGTCCCGTCCCCGCGTTCCAGCAACTGCCCGGAGGCATCCATGAGTTACCCGCCCGACCCGAACAACCCGTACGGCCAGCAGCCGCCCGCGCCGGGCTACGGCTACCCGCAGCAGGCCCCGCCGCAGCCCGCGCCGGGCTACGGCTACCCGCCGCCGGCCGCCCCCGGCTACGGCTACGCGCCGGCCGTGCCGCAGTCCATGCCGGGCCTGGTGACGACCGCCCGGGTGCTGCTGTTCATCGTGGGCGGTGTGCAGGCGATCCTCGCGCTGGTCTACCTGCTCATCGGCGCCGCCGCCAAGGACGTCACCAACACGGCCAAGGCGACCACCAGCGACAACCCGTTCACCGCGATGGGCGACGCCGCCGCCGGCATCCTGATCGTCATCGCGGTCGTGTTCGCGCTGTTCGCCGCGCTCTCGATCACGCTGGGCGCCAAGTTCGGCAAGGGCGGCAACAACGTCCGGATCACCACCATCGTGTACGGCTCGCTCGGCAGCCTGATGGGCCTGCTGATCCTGGCGGGCGCCGTCACCGCCGGCACCGCCATCGGCTATGTGTTCGCCGGTCTGTGGCTGGCCATCAGCATCATCTGGATCACCGCCATGTGCACCCAGGAGGGCTCCGGCTGGTTCAACCGGCCGCGCTACTGAGCACCCGGCAGGACCACGACGAAGCGGGGGGGGGGGGCCCCCCCCCGGGGGGGGGGGGGGGGTGTTCCCCCCCTGGAGGAAGGGGGGGGGGCGGGGGCGGAGAACA
>NZ_JBVHYH010000023.1:100519-108522 GCF_055569135.1 Kitasatospora sp. NPDC029367 | reverse complement strand
GTAGTCTGGCTGGTGTCTGCTTGCACGGGTGGCAGGGCTTCTGAGAGCAGAGGTGGGGGGGCGCGCGGGGTTGCGGGGGCTAACCCCCCCCCCCCCCCCCCCTGCCGTTGCTCCCGGCCGGTGTCACCAGCGGGCACCGGCCAGCACCTCGTCGTAGTCGCGGGCCACCCGCGCCTGTTCCAGGTCGGACTCGACCATCATCCGCATGAGCTCGGGGAAGTCGACCTCCGGGTCCCAGCCCAGCTTCTCCCGCGCATTGCCGGCGTCGGCGCAGAGCGTCTCCACCTCGGCGGGTCGCACGAGCCCTGGATCGACCTCGACGTACTGCTCCCAGTCGAGCCCGACGCACTCGAAGGCGATCCGGGCCGCGTCCCGCACCGAGTGCATCCGCCCGGTGCCGATGACGTAGTCGCCCGGCTCGTCCTGCTGGAGCATCAGGTGCATCGCCCGGACGTAGTCCCCGGCGAAACCCCAGTCGCGGACGGCGTCGAGGTTCCCGAGCAGAAGCCGGTCCTGCAGGCCGAGCTTGATCTGCGCGACCGCGAGGGAGATCTTCCGGGTCACGAACTCGGCCCCGCGGCGCGGCGACTCGTGGTTGAACAGGATCCCCGAGACACCGTACATCCCGTAGGACTCGCGGTAGTTGCGGGTGATGTAGTGACCGTAGGTCTTCACCACGCCGTACGGGCTGCGCGGGTGGAAGGTGGTCCGCTCGTTCTGCGGGGTCTCCGCCACCATGCCGAACATCTCGGAGCTGGAGGCCTGGTAGAACCGGATCCGGCCGGGGCCACCGACGGCCCCGGCCGGCTTGTTGATCCCGCTGACCATCCGGATCGCCTCCAGCACCCGCAGCACGCCGGTGCCGTTGACCTCGGTGACGAGTTCCGGCTGCCGCCAGGACATCGGCACGAAGGAGATCGCTCCGAGGTTGTACACCTCGTCGGGCTGGATCGTGTCGACCGCCGACACCAGACTGCTCTGGTCCATCAGGTCACCGTCGACGAAGCGCAGCTCCGGGATCAACCGGCTGATCCGGTCCTTCCGCGGGTTGGCCTGCCCCCTGGTCAGGCCCCAGACCTGGTATCCCAGGGAGATCAGGTGCTCGGCCAGGTAAGACCCGTCCTGACCGGTCACCCCGGTGATCAGTGCACGCTTGGACATCCGTTCCCCTTCAGCCACTGCTCGCGGAGCGCTCTCGGCACGGCCAGCGAACCAGAGGAGGGGCTAAGGAATTTGCGAGACTTCCGGCGCACGCCGCCCAGAAATCGAACGGGACCAGCACCACCCGGACCGTCAACGTCGTCCAGACCGTCAACGTCGTCCAGAGCGTCGACGTTGACACCTGGGACGACATCACCTTCTACCTGGTGGCCTTGCCTTGTTCTAGGCCCGCTCCGCCGTCGCGAGGAGTTCGGCCGGATCGGAGGCGAAAACGGACATCCAGTGCGGGTGCAGCCGGTAGTAGACGACGTCGTGCTCCCAGTCGAAGGCATCGCGGCCGTAGAAGTCCTGGAAGTAGGCGAGGAGTTCGGGCCAGTCGGCGGCCGGCTCGCCGTCTCGGGGGTTGAGGATCTCGGCGGTGCCGTGGGTGAACACGCCCAGGTCCTCCCCGCGCAGGTGGGCGGCGCTGACAGCGGGCCGGGCGGCCAGGTGACGGGCCTTGGCGGCGGTGCGCGCGGTGCCGAAGTGCCACCTGCCGTGCAGGAAGTGGCCGTCCACGCCGCTGATCCGCGGCTCGCCCTTGGCGGTGACGGTGGACAGCGCGAGCGTGCACATCCCGGTGAGCACGCCGGTGAGCTGGACGGCGGTGAGGGTGCGCTCGCTGTTGATGATCGAGCGCAGGTGGGCGGTGGAGCGGGCGAGCGAGGTATCCAGGAGGTCCTGGAGGCGGGCGAGGTCGTCGGGCGTCTCGAGCATGGGGTCCCTTGTCCGTGGTACGTGGTCCCCGGCCGACGCCGTCAGCGCCGACCGGTCCCCCCTACTCTCGCGGCGAAACCCGACACCTGCACCTCCTTTCGCCTTTCCCGCCGGCTCCTTCGAACGGACCACCGGCGGTGCTGCTACTGACCTGCGTTCCCGCTCGTACGCCCGGTCGGCCGCCTCAGCGGGCCAGGCGGCCCAGGAGGGCGGAGGCGGCGGCGATGCCGGCGGCGGTGGCGGCGGCCAGGACGGCGAAGTCCAGGGGCAGGTGGGAGGGGGTGCCGATGAGCAGGCCGCGCAGGGCGTCGACCTGGTAGCTGAGCGGGTTGGCCTTGCTGACGGCCTGCAGCCAGCCGGGCATCAGGTCGACCGGGTAGAGGGCGTTGGAGCCGAAGAACAGCGGCATGGTGATGGCCTGGCCGATGCCCATCAGGCGGTCACGGGTCAGGACGATCCCGGCGATGGCCATCGAGAGGCAGGAGAAGAACGCCGAGCCGAGCAGCACCGCGACGACCACGCCGAGCAGGCGCAGCGGGTTCCACGTCATGGCGACGCCGAGGGCGGCGGCGATCAGGACCACGACGACGGCTTGCAGGACGGCTTTGACGCCGGCGGCGAAGGCCTTGCCGGTGACCAGGGCGGCGCGCGGGGTGGGGGTGACCAGGAGTTTGGTGAGGACGCCGGAGTCCCGCTCCCAGATGATCATGATGCCGTAGAAGATCGCGATGAACATCGCGGACTGGGCGATGATGCCGGGTGCCAGGTAGTCGAGGTAGGGGATGCCGCCGGTGGGGATGGCCTTGAGGCGGGTGAAGGTCTCGCCGAAGATCAGCAGCCACAGGGCGGGCTGGACGGCGCGGGTGTAGAGCTCGGTGCGGTCGTGGCGCAGCTTCTGGAGTTCCACGGCGCACATCGCGGCGACCCGGGCGGGCACCAGGCGCCAGCCGGTGCGGGCGCGCGGGGGCACCAGCAGCAGGCTCAGGTCCGGGACGCCGGCGGGGGTGGCGCCGGGAGTGGCGCCGGGGGTGGGCGGCTCAGCCGACGCGGCTGGCGGTGCGGCGGGTGCGGCGGACATCGCCGAAGTCTCCTTCCGTGGCGTCGGCCAGGTCACGGCCGGCGAAGTGGCGGAACACGTCGTCGAGGGTGGGTTCCTCGCCGCCCGGGACGGCCCGGCGGATGCCCTCCTTGAGCTCGGCGGGGGTGCCCAGGGCCCGGATCCGGCCGCGGTCCATCAGCGCGATGCGGTCGCAGTGGCGCTCGGCCTCGTCCATGTAGTGGGTGGTGACCAGGACGGTCATGCCGGTGGCCCGGCGTACGGCGTCCACGCGCTCCCACACGCCGGTACGGGCGATCGGGTCCAGGCCGATGGTGGGCTCGTCCAGGACGAGCAGGCGCGGGGCGCTGACCAGGGCCTGGGCGAGTTCGAGGCGGCGCACCATGCCACCGGAGTAGGTGGCGGCCATCCGGTCGGCGGCGTCGGTGAGGTCGACGGCGGCCAGCGCCTGGGCGACGCGGCGGGCGCGCTCGGTACGGGGGACGTCGAAGACCCGGGCGAACAGAGCGACGTTCTCCCGCCCGGTCAGCCCGGCGTCCGCGGACAACTGCTGCGGCACGTAGCCGAGCAGGCGCCGTACCTCCATGGGGCGGCGGGCCGCGTCATGGCCGAAGACGCGCACCATGCCGGGGCCGGCGGGCAGCAGCGTGGTGATCGCCCGGATGGTGGTGGTCTTGCCCGCGCCGTTGGGACCGAGCAGGCCGAAGACCTCACCGGTCCGCACGGTCAGATCGATACCGTCCACCGCGCGGGTGACCTTGCCACGGCCGTGGGTGAAGCTGTACTCCAGGCCCCGGCACACCACGGCCTCCGCCGCGGCCGACGCTCCCGCTGCTCCTGGCGTTCCTGCAGCTCCTGCTATTCCCGTGGCTCCCGGTATTCCTGCGGGTTCCAGTTCGGTCATCGCGGGTCCTCCTCGGGCAGGTCGCGCAGCCCCTGGGCGAGGGAGCGCAGCGCGGGCAGGGCGGCGGCCAGCGCGGCCCGTTCGGGGCCGGGCAGGCCCGCGACCAGCTCGCCGGTCAGTGCCCGGCGCCGCTCGCGCCAGGCTTCGATGCGCTGGCGGGCGGCCTCGGTGGCGTACAGCAGGGCGGCCCGGCGGTCGGCGGGGTCCACCTCGCGGCGCAGCAGGTCCTGGGCGACGAGCTGGTTGACGAGGGTGGAGACCGAGTTGCCGGCCAGACACAGTTCCTCGGCGGCGGCGGAGACCCGCAGTCCCGGGGTGTCCATCACCAGGTGCAGCAGTTCGACCTGGGCTCCGCGCAGCCGGGGCTGGTCCAGGCCCTGGCGCAGGCGGCGGCGCAGCATCCGCTGGATGCCGGTGAGGAGGGCGGAGAACTCGTCGGCGAGGGCGCCGTCGGGCGGGTGGGTGGATCCTGTCTCCATACCTCGATTTTAGCTCTCAGTGAGAGGTATCTGTCGAGGGGTGGGCGGGGGTGGACAGGGGCAGGCGGGGGGTGCACGGGAGGTGGACAACAGCAAGAGGCCCCGCACCGGCGCGTGCTCGCCGGTGCGGGGCCTTCGTGCGGGGCGTTCGTACGCCGCCCGGTCAGATCGCGCGGACCTGCTCGGCCTGCGGGCCCTTCTGGCCCTGCGTGATCTCGAACTCGACCGGCTGGTTCTCCTCCAGGTTGCGGTAGCCGCTGCCCTGGATCGCGGAGAAGTGGACGAACACGTCCGGGCCGCCGTCGTCCTGGGCGATGAACCCGTAGCCCTTCTCCCCGTTGAACCACTTCACGGTACCGGTGGCCATGCCGATCTCCCCTCGGGACGAAGGGGTGCGCGCTGCTGCGCACCCCTCACGGTGGTCGCGTCCAGGAACAGCACGTTCAGCAGTACCGCGGACGGCGAATCTCATGATCATGCTACCGACCCGTCGCCGCCCGCGTCCGGCTTTCACCCAGATTCGGCCACTCCCAACCGACCCACCCCGGCCGGGCGTTCGGACACCGGCGCCACGGCGCCGGCATGGCCTCCGACGACCTCCACACGTACTGCTCCTCGTCCGACCCCGCCCGGGTGGGCCCAGGCGCACGCCCGGGCGGAACGTGCGCATCCGGTGCACGACCAGTGTTGCCAAGGTGTTGCAGCGGGCGTGGCGGGGCCTCGTCCCGTAGTAGCGTCTGGCATGAAGTCGCGCACGGTGCGCGGCGATTGACGGGGGTTCGAATCGGAACGGGGGCCAGGCTTGGGAAGGGGTGGTGGGTGTGGGACGGGCACGCGTGACAGCGCGAGTGATCGTTCACCCCGGCGTGGAGGACGTCAACGTCCAGCAGGTGTTGGAGGCCCTCGCCGACCCGGCGAGGCGCAAAGTGGTGCACACCCTGGCCCACTCGGGCGCTGACCTGAGCTGTGGATCCTTCGACCTCCCCGTCGGACGCTCCACCTCCAGCCACCACTTCTCCGTCCTGCGCGCAGCCGGCGTCCTGCGCCAGTACTACGTCGGCACCACGAAGATGAACACCCTTCGCACCGAGGAACTCGAACAACGCTTCCCCGGCCTCCTGACCGCCGTCATCGCCGCCGCCGACACCGAGGCCCACAACACCCCTTGACACCCCCCGGCCCCCGGCCCCCCGGCCCGGGCGGGTCGGGGGCCGGTTGCCGGGGCGGGGGCCGGTTGCCGGGGCGGGGGCCGGGACCAGGGGCGGGGTGCCTCGCCGGATTTCCCCTTTTCCAGGTGCGCAATTGGCGGTGCACAGAATGCCGGAACAGCGGAATGGCGAAATTCCTGACACGCCACACCGCCCGGCAGCCGTGAATTCAGCCACCGGGACATATCTTCACCGGACAAGTCAAGACTTACCTTCGAAGAACTCCGGCCGTATGGTATGGCTCGAATCGAAGGAGCTCACCGTTGCCGAAGCCGTCGAAGACGATGAATGACCCCGCCACGCTCGCAGTTGACGCGGAGCGGGATTATGTGTCCTCCCTGTACGAGTTCCTCACCGAGCGCCTTTCCGAAGCCAGGGCGCAGCGGGCGAGCGTGCTGAATTCCCCGGCGGACAGCGCCGGCGAGGCATACGAAAGGGAAATCGCCGCCGAGCGGCTGGCCAAGGAGATCGGCAGGCTGGAGAGCACCGAAAGGGGGTTGGTCTTCGGGCGCATCGACTGGGCGGACGGCACGGCCCTGCGCATCGGGAGGATCGGCTTGCACACCGACGAGGACGACCTGCCCCTGCTCGTGGACTGGCGCGCGAGCGCGGCGCGGCCCTTCTACGAGGCGACGCCGGTCCACCCGATGGGCCTGCGGCGGCGCCGGCACCTGCGCCTGGACGAGCGCACGGTCGTCTCGGTGAGCGACGAACTGCTGGACGGGAGCGCCCCGACCGACGAGGACGTCGTGGGCGACGGCCCGTTGACGGAGGCCCTGTCGGCACGGCGAACCGGCCGGATGCACGCGGCCGTCGCGACGCTGCAGGCGGAGCAGGACGAGATCGTCCGTTCCGCACACCGCGGGGTGACGGTGGTGCAGGGCGGGCCCGGCACCGGAAAGACGGTGGTCGCCCTGCACCGGGCGGCCTACGTCCTGTACGCGTTCCCGCGGGCCGCAGAGGAGGGTGTCCTGGTGGTGGGCCCGAACGCCCGGTTCCTCGACTACATCTCCCAGGTCCTTCCCTCCCTCGGGGAGAACGACGTCGTCCTGGCGACCTGTCGGGAGCTGGCCGGGGTGTCCACGGGCGCCGTGGAGCCGTTCGACACGGCGCGTCTCAAGGGCGGCACCGACCTCGCCGACGCCCTGGCCGGCCTGCTGCGCGCCCACCAGGCCCCCGCCGGTGACTTCACGGTGCGGGTCGGGCGGGACGTGGTCCGCCTGTCCGCGGCGGAGGTGGCCACGGCCCGCGACGCCGCCGTCGCGGCCGTACCGGGGCACAATCCCGCACGCCGGGTGTTCACGGAACTCCTGGTCGACGCCGCCACCGACGCGATGCAACGGGACATGGGCGACCTCCTGGAGCGGATCGACGCCGACACCGTCGCGATGACGGGCCTGGACCTCGACAAGTTCACGGGAGCCGGCCAGCACCGAACCGAGGGTGCGGCCGCCCCGGGCCCGGCCCACGAGCTGGACCTGGACGCCGTCCGGGCCGATCTCCTCGACGACGCCGGTGTCGACCGGGCGGTCGAGGCGCTGTGGCCGCGGCTGGTACCCGGTGACCTCGTGAACGCGCTGCTGACGGACGCCGACGCCCTCGCCGAGCACCTGCCCCACCTGACCGTGCGGGAGCGGTCCCTCCTGCTGCGCGCCCCGGACGCCCCGTGGACCGATGCCGATGTGCCGTTGCTGGACGAGGCGGCGAGCCTGGTCGACGGCCCGCCCGAGCGGACGTACGGGCACGTCGTCGTCGACGAGGCTCAGGAACTGACCGCCCTGCAGTGGCGGATGATCGTCCGCCGCTGTCCGGGACGGGCGATGACGCTGGTGGGCGACTTCGCCCAGGCGGGCCCGGTCGCGACGGCGCGCGACTGGAAGGAGGCCCTGAGCCCCCACGTCGGGCCGCGGTTCAAGCTGCACGAGCTGACCGTCAGCTACCGCACCACCCAGGAGATCCTGGAGAGCGTCCAGGGCCTGCTGGCCCGGATCGCCCCGGACCAGCAGCCCACCCGGTCACTGCGGAGCGGCGAGGCCCCCCGCACGGGAGCCGCGCCGCCGGACGGGCTGGTCAGCGCCGTCGTCCAGGAGCTCCACGCCCAGAGCGCCGCGCACCCGGGCGAACTCCTGGGGGTGGTCTGCGCCGACATCAGGGTGGGCGAGCTGACGGCCCGGGGCGTCGCCGACCACGCACGGATCGTGCCCGCGTCCGAGGCACGCGGCCTGGAGTTCGACGGGGTCGTCGTCCTGCACCCCGAGGAGATCATCGCGGCCCGCCCCGGTGGGGAGCGGGACCTGTACGTGGCCCTGACCCGGGCCACCAAGCGGCTCTGCACGATCACCGTCCGGCCCGGGTGATCACCTACCTCGGGGGGGGGGGGGGGGGGGGGGGGGGGGGGGAGGGGGGGGGGGAGGGGGGGGGGGGGGGGGGGGAGGGGG
>NZ_JBVHYH010000023.1:26720-100509 GCF_055569135.1 Kitasatospora sp. NPDC029367 | reverse complement strand
ATACCACAAACTGTCCCCACCCCCCGCCTCCGTTTCTCGGAGTCCCCCCCCCTTTGGGAAACGCCCCCCAAAGGACCCCCCCCGCCCCCCGCCCCCCCCCCCCGAGGCCTCCGCGGCCGGTGGCGGCCGCGGCTACTACGGGGCCGCGGCTACTGCGGGGTCACGTAGGCGCCGGAGATGCCGCCGTCGACGAGGAAGGTGTTGGCGGTCATGAACGAGGAGTCGTCGGAGGCGAGGAAGGCCACCGCCGCGGCGATCTCCTCGGGCTCGGCGAAGCGGCCCAGCGGGATGTGGACCAGCCGGCGGGCGGCCCGCTCCGGGTCCTTGGCGAAGAGCTCCTGGAGCAGCGGGGTGTTCACCGGCCCCGGGCAGAGGGCGTTGACGCGGATGCCCTCGCGGGCGAACTGCACGCCCAGCTCGCGCGACATGGCCAGCACGCCGCCCTTGGAGGCGCTGTAGGAGATCTGCGAGGTGGCCGCGCCCATCACGGCGACGAACGAGGCCGTGTTGATGATCGAGCCCTTGCCCTGGCGCTGCATGTGCGGGATCGCGTACTTGCAGCACAGGTAGACGCTGGTGAGGTTGACCTCCTGGACGCGCTTCCAGGCCTCCAGGCCGGTGGTGAGGATGGAGTCGTCGTCCGGCGGGGAGATGCCCGCGTTGTTGAAGGTGATGTCGAGGCGGCCGTACTCGTCGACGGCCCGCTGGAAGAGGTCGCGCACCGCGGTCTCGTCGGTGACGTCGGCCTGGATGAACAGGCCGCCGACCTCGTTCGCGGCCTTGGCGCCGGTCTCGGGGTCGAGGTCGACGCAGACCACCTTCGCGCCCTCGGCGGCGAAGCGGCGGGCGGTCGCCAGGCCGATGCCGCTGCCGGCGCCGGTGATGACGGCCACGCGGCCGTCGAGTCGCTGGGTCATGGTGATCATTCCTCCGTGGAGATGAAGACGTTCTTGGTCTGGGTGAAGGCGTCGAGGGCGTCCGGGCCGAGCTCGCGGCCGAGGCCGGACTGCTTGAAGCCGCCGAACGGCGTGGTGTAGCGCACCGAGGAGTGGGAGTTGACGGAGAGGTTGCCGGCCTCGACGCCGCGCGAGACGCGCAGCGCGCGGCCGAGGTCCCTGGTCCAGATGGAGCCGGACAGGCCGTACTCGGTGGCGTTGGCGATCCGCAGGGCGTCCTCCTCGTCGCGGAACGGGACGACGGCGACGACCGGGCCGAAGATCTCCTCGGTGAAGGCGCGGTCGTCGTGCCGCACGGGCGCGAGGACGGTCGGCGGGTACCAGAAGCCGGGCCCCTCGGGGGCGTTGCCGCGGAAGGCGACGGCCGAGGCGTCCGGGACGTACGAGGAGACCCGCTCGCGGTGGGCGGCCGAGATCAGCGGGCCCATCTCGGTCTTCTCGTCGGCCGGGTCGCCGACCCGCACGCCGCGCACGGCCGGCTCCAGGAGCGCCATGAAGTCGTCGAAGGCGGAGGCCTCGACCAGGATCCGGGAGCGGGCGCAGCAGTCCTGGCCGGCGTTGTCGAAGACGGCGTACGGCGCGGTCGCGGCGGCCTTGGCGAGGTCGGCGTCGGCGAAGACGATGTTGGCGCTCTTGCCGCCGAGTTCGAGGGTGACGGGCTTCACCTGGGCGGCGCAGCCCGCCATGATCTCCTTGCCGACCCTGGTCGAGCCGGTGAAGACAACCTTGCGCACGTCGGGGTGGCTGACGAAGCGCCCGCCGACGACCGGGCCGCGTCCGGGCAGGACCTGGAGCACGCCCTCGGGGATTCCGGCCGCCAGGGCGAGTTCGGCCAGTCGCAGCGCGGTGAGCGGGGTGAGCTCGGCCGGTTTGACGATGACGGTGTTGCCGGCGGCGAGCGCCGGGGCGAGGGCCCAGGCGGCGATCGGCATCGGGAAGTTCCAGGGCACGATGACCCCGACGACGCCGATCGGCTCCTGGAAGGTGACGTCGATGCCGCCGGCGACGGGGATCTGCCGGCCGAACAGCCGCTCGGGGGCGGCCGCGTAGTACTCGATGACGTCCCGCGCGTTGCCCGCCTCCCAGCGGGCGTTGCCGATGGTGTGGCCGGCGTTGGCGACCTCCAGGGCGGCGAGGTGCTCGCAGTCGGCGTCGACGGCGGCGGCGAAGGCGCGCAGCAGCCGGGCGCGGTCGGCGGGGGCCACCCGGCGCCAGCTGTCGAAGGCGGCGCGGGCGCGGGCGACGGCGGCGTCGGTCTCGGCCAGGCCGGCCAGTTCGACGGTGGTGATCACCTCCTCGGTGGCGGGGTTGACGACCTCGAAGAGGTCCGGTTCGGTCATCGGGGGCTCTCCCTCTGGCTGGCGGTGCGACTGGCGGTGGTGGCCGGCGGTGGTGGCCGGCGGCGGCTTGCGGTCTAGCGGGCGGTCCGGCTCGCGTTGATCAACGCGTGGAACAGGCGCAGGTCGTCGGGGTCGGTCTCCGGGTGCCACTGGACGCCCAGGGCGAAGCGGTGGCCGGTCAGTTCGAGCCCCTCGACCGTCCCGTCGGCACTGTGCGCGGTGGCCCGGAGGCCGGAGCCGATCCGGTCGACGGCCTGGTGGTGGTAGCAGGCGACCTCGGTGGCGGGCCCCAGCACGGCGGCGAGCCGGCTGCCGTCGACGACCTCGACCCGGTGGCGGACGAAGCGGGCGGGAACGATCTGGTGGCTGTCGTCGGGCAGGTGCTGGACGAGGGTGCCGCCGAGTTCGACGTTGAGCAGCTGCATGCCGCGGCAGACCCCGAGCACCGGCAGGTCCCGGGCGAGGGCGGCGCGGAGCAGCCGGCTCTCCCAGTCGTCGCGGGCGCGGTGGGGCGGGCCGGTGCGCGGGTGGGGGGCCGCCGCGTAGCGGGCCGGGTCGACGTCCGATCCGCCGGCCAGCACGAGCCCGTCGAGGGCGTCGAGCAGGTGGTCGGCCCCGCCGGGCTGGGGCGGCAGCAGCACCGGGGTGCCGCCCGCGCGGACGACGGAGTCGACGTACGTCTGGGGCACGAGCGAGGCGCGCTGGTTCCAGACGGACCAGGCGGCGTCCTCCTGGTAGCTGCTGATGCCGATCAGGGGCGGTCGGCGGTCCTCGTGGGTCACAGCCGCTCGAATCCGCGGCGACGCTCCCAGTCGGTCACCGCCCTTTCGTAGGAGGCCAGTTCGGTGCGTCCGGCGTGGGTGTAGTGCCGGACGACGTCCTTGCCGAAGGCCTCGGTGGCGACGGCGCTGCGCTCGAAGGCGTCGACCGCGTCGCGCAGGGTGGCGGGCACCCGGGGCGCGTCGGAGGCGTAGGCGTTGCCGGTGAACTCCGGCTGGAGTTCGAGCTGTTGCTCGACGCCGTGCAGTCCGGCGGCGATCAGGGCGGCCACCGCGAGGTACGGGTTGACGTCGCCGCCGGGGACGCGGTTCTCGAAGCGCAGCGACTGCCCGTGGCCGACGACGCGCAGGGCGCAGGTGCGGTTGTCGCGCCCCCAGGCGATGGCGGTGGGCGCGAAGCTGCCGGGAACGTAGCGCTTGTACGAGTTGACGGTGGGGGCGAACAGCAGGGCGAAGTCGGCGAGACAGGCGAGCTGGCCGGCGAGGAAGTGCTCCATGGTGCGCGAGAAGCCGTGCGGGCGGTCGCCGGCGAACACCGGGGCGCCCTGCTCGTCGCGCAGGCTCAGGTGGATGTGGCAGGAGTTGCCCTCGCGTTCGTCGTACTTCGCCATGAACGTGAGGCTGCAGCCCTCCTGGGCGGCGATCTCCTTGGCGCCGGTCTTGTAGACGGCGTGGTTGTCGCAGGTGGTGAGGGCGTCGGCGTACTTGAAGGCGATCTCGTGCTGGCCGAGGTTGCACTCGCCCTTGGCGGACTCGACGGTCAGCCCGGCGCCGGCCATGCCGTTGCGCAGCCGGCGCAGCAGGGGCTCGATGCGCCCGGTGCCGAGGATGGAGTAGTCGACGTTGTACTGGTTGGCCGGGGTGAGCCGGGTGTAGTCCTTGTCCCAGGCCTGTTCGTAGCTGTCCCGGAAGACGATGAACTCCAGCTCGGTGGCGGCCTGGGCCTGCCAGCCGTAGCCGGCCAGGCGGTCGAGCTGGCGCTGGAGGACCTGGCGCGGGGAGACGGCGACCGGGGTGCCGTCGTGCTGGACGACGTCGCACTGGACCATGGCGGTGGCCGGGTGCCAGGGGACGGACCGCAGGGTCGCGAGGTCGGGGCGCAGCGTCAGGTCGCCGTAGCCGTTCTCCCAGGAGGAGACCTCGTAGCCGTCGACGGTGTTCATGTCGACGTCGACGGCCAGCAGGTAGCCGCAGCCCTCGGCGGCGCCGGTCACGACGTCGTCGAGGAAGTACTGGGCGGCGACGCGCTTGCCCTGGAGGCGGCCCTGCATGTCGGTCATGGCGAGCACGACGGTGTCGACGGACCCGTCGGCGACGCGGGTGCGCAGCTCGTCGAGGGTGAGCCGGGGGGTGGTCATCGGGTCTCCTGTTCGGTGTCCCGGGTGTCGGGGGCGGGCGGTGCTTCGTGGGCTTGCGGGGTGCCGAGGTCGGACGGCGCGGCCCCGACGTGCGGCCCGGTGAACCAGTGCCGGGCCGAGGCCAGCCACCAGATGCCGGCGAAGCCGACCACGACGGCCACCGCGACCGGGGTGTAGTTGAAGCTGTCGACGGTGATCGGGCTGGCGGTGGGCAGCATGAACAGGACGGTGATCACCGCCGTCCAGACGACGGCCACGACGCCGATCGGCCGGCTCCAGCGGCCCAGGTGCCAGGGGCCGCGCGGGAAGTCCTCGCCCTGGCGCAGCCGCAGGTACACCGGGATGACGTAGGAGAGGTAGAGGCCGATGACGGAGATCGAGGTCACGGCCGTGTAGGCGGTGTTGTTCCAGAGCGCGGGCAGCCCGAGCAGCAGGGCGCCGCCAGTGGCGAGCCAGACCGCGTTGGTCGGGGTCTGGGTGCGCGGGGAGATGCGGTGCCAGAGCCGGGAGCCGGGCAGTGCGCCGTCGCGGGAGAAGGCGTAGATCATGCGGGAGTTGGCGGTGACGGAGGCCATGCCGCAGAAGAACTGGGCGCCGATCACGATGAGCAGCAGGAACTGGGCGCCGCCGGAGCCGATCGCGTCGATGAAGATCTGCGCGGGCGGGACCTGGGTGTCGCTGTTGAGCGCCCCGTCGTAGTCGCGGATCGCGAAGGTGATGCCGAGCAGCAGGATCCAGCCGGCCACCAGGGAGACGGTGATGGCGTTGACGATGCCGCGCGGGCCGGAGCGGGCGGCGTCCTGGGTCTCCTCGGTCATGTGCGCGGAGGCGTCGTAGCCGGTGAGGGTGTACTGGGCCATCAGCAGGCCGAGCATCGCGACGTAGAACTGGCTGTGGAAGCCGGTCTGGTTGACGAACTCGGTGAACACGAAGGAGGCGGAGGCGTGCCGCTCGGGGAGCAGCGCGAGCGCGCCGACGATGATCGCGACGCCGATCAGGTGCCACCACACGGAGACGCTGTTGAGGACGGCGACCAGGCGCACCCCGAAGGTGTTGAGCAGGCCGTGCACCACCAGGATGACCGCGAAGATCTCCATGGTGTGCGCGGGGGTGGCCGCGACGCCGAAGCGCAGGTCGAGGAAGGCGTTGGTGAAGAAGGCCGCGCCGTAGTCGACGCTGGCGGTCACCGCGACCTGGCCGAGGAAGTTGAACCAGCCGGTGAACCAGCTCCAGGCCGGGCCGTGGCTCCGGCTGCGGGTCAGCTTGGCGGACCAGTAGTAGAGCCCGCCGGCCGTCGGGTAGCTGGAGCAGATCTCGGCCATCGCGAGGCCGACGCAGAGGGTCAGCAGGCCGACCACCGGCCAGCCCCAGATGATCAGGGCCGGGCCGCCGGTCTTCATCCCCGTCCCGTAGAGGGTCAGGCAGCCGGACAGGATCGAGACGATGGAGAAGGAGACGGCGAAGTTGGAGAAGCCCGACATCGAGCGGGCCAGCTCCTGGGTGTAGCCCAGCTCGCGGAGGCGTTGTTCGTCGGCGGAAACGGGGGATGAGTCCAGCGGAAACACGGCGGGGGCAGGGTGGTCGGGTGAGCGTGCGTCGGTCATGGGCACCCCTGGGGGTTGAGGGTGTGCCGGGGGGTGCGCGGCCACGACGGCGTGGCACACCCGCCCCGGCGGCTTCGACGGTCGGACGGCTCTTCAATGGTCTAAAGTCAGACCATTGGGTGGGTGAGCAGCATCGTTCCGGCTGGACGGTGGCCACGTCAAGGGCAGGACGGGAACGAGTGCGGGAGATCCGATCGCAGGTACGATTCCCGCGTGGACGTGGATGTGACACGTGAGCAGGCACGGCTCGACTGGGAGGCCGGGGCGATCCTGCGCCCGGTCCGGACCGGCAACGCCTTCGAGGAGACCGTCGAACGGCTGCTCCAGGCGATCAAGCTCGGCGTGTTCCGCCCCGGCGACCGGCTGCCCGCCGAACGCGACCTCGCCGCCCGGCTCGGCGTCAGCCGCGAAACCCTGCGCGAGGCACTCCGCACGCTCCAGCAGGCCGACTGCGTCGAACCCCGCCGAGGCCGCTACGGCGGCACCTTCGTCACCTACCGGATGCCCGAACCGGACGTCGCCGACCTGCGCCGCGCCGCCCGCGACCTCGGCGGCGCACTCGAGGACGCGCTGACCTACCGGCAGGTCCTGGAGGTCGGCGCCGCCGAGGCCGCCGCCCGGCGCCCCCTCTCCCCCGAACAGCGCGCCCACCTGGAGGACCGGCTCACCGAACTGGACGCGGCCCCGGCGGAGCAGTACCGCCAGCTGGACTCCCGCTTCCACCTCGCCATCGGCGAACTCACCGGCTCCCCCGCCCTCGCCGCCGCCATCGCCGAGGCCAGGATGCGCCTCAACGACCTGCTGAACGCGATCCCCATGCTGGACCGCAACATCGAGCACGCCGCCGAACAGCACCGGGCCATGGTCCGCGCGATCCTCGCCGGCGACGGCGACGCCGCCCGCCGCGCCACCGAGGAACACCTCGCCGCAACGGCATCCCTGCTCCGCGCCTTCCTCGCCTGACCTCTCTCGGTCGAGCCAAGGGTCCGTTCTGCGTCGCCGCCGTGCCGTCGCCGACACGGTCAGCGGCCCGTTCAGGTCCCGCAGTTCAGGCCCCGCAGATCGGGCCCTGCAGTTCAGGCCTCGCAGTTCAGGTCCTTCGCGGGCAGCCGGCCTGTGGTCAGGTACCGGGTGACGCTGTCGTCCGCACAGGACGGGCCGACCACCACGACACCGTGACCCTCGCCGCCGACCACCGTGACCATCCGTGCGCCGTGCAGTGCCCGCCGCATGCCCTGGGCCATCGCCAGGGTCGCCTGCGGGTCCCACTGGTTCTGCACGATCAGCGCGTTGACGTCGTTGTCCACCACGGTCGCCTGCTCGGTGGCCGCCGACTTCCAGAACGCGCACGGCACGATGCCCGCTCCCAGGTCGCCGGCCAACGGGTACTCGGCCCGGTCCCGGATCGCGTCCCGGCGGTACCGCTCGGGGTCGCGCGGCCAGTTCCGGGTGTCGCCGCAGAAGACGGCCCACGCGACGGCGGGGATGTTGTCCGCCGGAACCGCCGCTCCGAACGCCCCCGACGGCGCCGTGTTCGGCCGGTTCGGCGCCGACTCACCCGCCGCCGCGGCTCCCGGCTCCGCCGGCCCGGCAGGGGCCGGCGCCCCGCCGTCGGCGGCGGCCTTCAACGCGACGATCCAGGGGGTCACCGTCTCCACCCGGACGAACGCGGCGTACCCGGAGCGGATGGCGTCCCCGTCGAGTGCCCCGCCCGTCGTGGGGACGGGCGTCCGGTCGGCGTGGGCGATCAGGTCCCAGAACGTCTTCCGGACCTCGCCCGGGGTCCTGCCCAGCCCGTACGTGGAGCTGCGGGCGGCGGCCCACTCGGTCCAGCGGGTGAAGGCGAGTTCGGCCCCAGCCGACCACCCCCGGAGCGAGCCCCGCCACGCGAGCGCGGGATCGAGCGCGCTGTCGAGGACGAACCGGTCCGAGCGCCGGGGGAACATCTGGGTGTAGACCGCGCCCAGGTAGGTGCCGTACGAGTGCCCGAAGTAGGAGATCCGCCGCTCCCCCAGCGCCGCCCGGACGACATCCATGTCCCGCGCCGTGTTGCGGGTGGTGATGTGCGGCAGGACATCCCCCGCCTTGGCCCAGCACTTGTCGGCCACCGTGCGGGCCCGGGCCACGTCCCTGGCGAACGTCGCCGCCGCGTAGGGGTGTTGGAAGGTCTGCTCGTCCGCCGTCAGGTCGCAGCCGATCGGCGAGCTCTGCCCGACTCCGCGCGGGTCGAACCCGATCAGGTCGAACCGCTCCCTCACCCCGGCCGGCAGCAGCGGCTGCATCTCCACGGGCATGGTCAGCCCCGGACCGCCCGGGCCCCCGGGATTGATCAGCAGCACGCCGTGCCGCTCCTTCGCGTTGCTCGCCTTGATCCGCGATATCGCGAGGTCGATCCGCCTGCCCCCGGGGTCGCCGTAGTCCAGCGGCACCTTGACCTTCGCGCACTCGAACTCTTCCGGGCGCTGCGCGTCGCAGCGCTCCCAACGGAGGCCCTGCCGCTCGTACTGCTGGAGCGGATCCGCCGCCGCGAACGCCGTCGCGGGAGTCAGCGCCGCCAGAACGGAGGCTGCAACACCCGCCGTCAGTACGGGAATCGTTCGTATGCCTTGCAGAGCCATGGCAGTTCCTCCGTGCGGAGTCGGTGTCCGGGATCACCTCCAGTCTTCGGTCCGCCGCACCCTCATCTTGTACGGCGCGGGGAGGGGCCCATGATCCAACCTGCGGCGTACACCGACACGCCGTGCCTACTGCTGGCGTCTCACTTCCCGTCAACCGCCCATCAGGGTGGACCCCGATCCGGTGACGGCCGCCCTTCCCGCTTCCGCGCCCAACATCCGACCGCACGAAGGCCGTTGCCCGAGGGCCCTACCCGAACAGGTCCCGAACCGCTGCCGGACGGACCCGGGCGAGGTGAACCGCCCCTCAGCGGAGTCCGTTCACCTGCCGTGGCGGAGGTTGTGGGGCAGCTGCGGCCTCATCCGCCTCGAAGCTGGAACGGGACTGCCCCCTCGAGAGGCCGTCTCGGGGGGATCGGGGGGATCGGGGGGATCGGGGGGATCGGGGTCGCCGCCGGTCCCGGCGGGCGGAGTGCCCCGACAGGTGTCAGATCCGATCATTAGGATTCCGCCCATGACCAGTGATCCCGGATTCACCTGCTCGTGCTGCGGCGCGCACCACGCAGAACTGCCGATGAACTACTCGGCAACGGCCCCCTCCGTCTGGGACCCGAGCTTCGACGGGGCCCCGGGCTGCCTGCTCTCGTCGGATCAGTGCGTCATCAAAGCGCAGCACCACTTCGTCAAGGGCCTGGTCGAGATACCGGTCGTCGGCAGCAGCGACGTGTTCTCCTGGGGCGTCTGGGTCTCCCTGAGCCCCGAGAACTTCTCCCGCGCCGCAGACCTCTGGGACACACCAGGGCGTGAATCCGAGAGGCCGTACTTCGGCTGGCTGACCACCGAGCTTCCCGTCTACTCGCCCAGCACCGTCAACCTGAAGACCCGCCTCCACACCAGGCCCATCGGTCGGCGCCCCCTCATCGAGCTCGAGCCCACCGACCATCCCCTTGCCGTCGAGCAGAGGACCGGAATCACCTTGGCTCGCGTGCGCGAGATCGCCCAGGCCGTTCTGCACCCGGCCGACAGCAACTCGTGACTCCGGCAGCCGACGGCGAGCCCATCGAGCAGCTCCCGGAGATGGACGAGCGCGAGCACCTCGCCTGCATCGGCCAACGCCCCTGCTGGTCAGCTGCGACTCCTTCCACCGGCCGACCGCTTTCCTGACCGGCTACGACGAGCACGCCACCCGTCAGGGCGGCCCCGGCGCTCCGGCACCCGCGAGGACCTGGCCGCCGCCTGCCCGCCCGCCTGCCCAGCCGCGCCGTCGAGGGCTCCTGAGGCGGCACTCGTACGCTCCCGGAGTCGGCACGGCCCGGTCAGGACGACGACGGGTGTGCCCGGGGCCGATTGGCCTCAGCCGGTGGTGCGCGCCCCGCCGTCGTCGCCCGCGAGCTCGACGGCGTAGCGCGAGGCGGCCGCCGCCAGGAGGCGGGTCTTCCGGTGGGGTGCGGTGCCGAGATGGTCGGCGACGGTACGGTCGGCGGCGTCGAGGTCGCCGCCGAGCAGTTCGCACGTGATCACCAGGGTGTTGTCCGGGAGCATGTGGCGTCGGGACATGCGTTGTTGGACCTCGTCCATGCCCTCGCTCGCCAGTACGTCCCGCAGTTCCTCGATCAGCGGGGCCAGCCACTGGGCCCGCAGGGCGTACTCGCCGCGGTCGGCGAAGGTCGGGTGGAGCGCGGCGAGCAGTTGGGCCGGGTACTCCTCGACGGGTTCGGCGAACTCCGGGTGGTCCTTGGCGAATTCGTCCCAGTCGACCTCGAGGCCGCTGATCTGCTCCGGGCGGACCGGCCAACGCGACCAGCTCTCGTCGGACTGGACGAAGACCTGCCGCAGCAGGTCGTAGGGGACCTCGGCGGTGCGCGAGAGCAGGATCGCGTCGTAGAGGTCCTTGCCCTGGGGGTGGTTGTCGGAGACCAGCCACAGGAGCTTCCACGCGAGGGAGAGCTGCGGCGTCGCGCCGAGCAGTGGTCCGGTGACGCCCGGGAGCCGGTAGGGCTGCGGCGGGACGGGCAGGTGCTCGGTGAAGACGAAGTCGAGTTGGACGCTCCCGCCCGGGACGCCCGGCGCCGACCACGGCAGGACGAGCCTCCGCCCGGGGATCCTGCTGTACGTCCAGATCTCGTCGCTGAGCGCCTGGTCCGCGTGCAGCCGCACCCCGCCGGAGAGGCGCTCGGCGGCGGTCGCGAGTTCGCTGAGCATGCGCTCCGTCCGCTCGTCCTCCAGTTGCCAATCCACCGGGCGGACCACGAAGTCCAGGTCGCCCGGTTCGCGGGCGTGTTCGCCGTACCAGGCCCGCAGCAGGATGCTTCCGCGCAGCACCAGGTGTTCGGCCCACGGCGAGTCGGCAACGGCGGACAGTACGGTGTCGAGCGCCTCGCGCCGCGCGGTGAGCCAGCGTTCGGCGAGTCCGGGGTCGGTGAACGCGGGTTCGCTGGGCCGGAGGGCGCGGGCGTAGCCGGCGAGGGCGGGGTCGAAGACCGGCTGCTGGGTCACCGTCTCGTCGTCGATCGGGCGGATGCTCCTGGGCAGGTCCCGGTCCTCCCGGACCTCCTCCGACGGCGGCTGCTTGGGCAGCAGGACGCCCTGCCAGGGCCCGTACCGCAGGTCCTCCCACGCCACGGGGGACTCGGGCCGGGGTTGCGGCTGGGGCCCGAGCTGGGACTGGGAGTGGGGGGACTGGGACTGGCCCTCGGTCATGTCGGCTCTCCTTCTCCGTGCTGCCGGGCACTGTGCCCGGGCTCGGTGATCCATCCCGCGTCGAGGGTCTCGTCGCTGTCGACGACCACGAACTCGCGCTCCACCGAGGCGACTTCGCGGCCGTCGGCGGAGAGGTCCCGCAGCAGCGCGTCCAGCCGGCGGCCCGCGGTGTCCAGGCCGACCAGGCGACACCGCTGGGTCACGAACCACTCGCGCCGGCCGTCCTCGCGCGTCCGGCGCGGGTTGCGCGACAGGTGCGCGCCGTGCCGGACGGCCAGTGCGGTGAGCTCGGCGAAGCGGGCGGGGTCGGCTGCTGGGGTCTGGGCCGTACGGGCCGGAGCCTGGGCCTGGGGCAGAGCCTGGGCCTGGGCCGGTAGCAGCAGCTTGACGTGGTGCTCGAAGTAGCGCCCGGCCCCGTGCGACGCGGCGTCCTCGTCCGAGGCCGGGACGCCCTCCGCCCACGGCGTGGCCTCGATCTTCGCCCGCAGGACGGTGAATCCGGCCCGCTCGACCCGGCCCCGGACCCGGGCGGTCAGCGCGGCGACCTCCTCCAGCGTGCCGTCGGCGCGCAGGGTGAGCATCGGCTGCGAGGGCGACGTGCCGCGCTCCAGCAGGATGTGGGTGAACTTCAAGCCCTGGCCGTCGGCCCACGCGGCCAGCGCGTCGGCGGCGCCGTGCCCGACGGTCAGGTGCACCTCGAAGCCGCCCCGGACGGCAGGGAGAGCGGGTCGAGCGGGCTGGGCGGGCCGGTCGTCAAGGCGCTGGTCAGGGTGGATGGCGAGCATGGGGACCATCCTGCCAAACGGCTCTGACAACGGCCCTTGCTGGTCGACTTGGTGACATCGACCACCGCACCGCCCCCGCCCCACGGCGGCGGCAACAGGGGTGAGGCGGGTGGGCACCAGTGGGTCGGGCCGGGGACTCCATCGGGGTAGATTTCAATTGAGGAGACGTCACAGCGGTCCGTTAGGGGTCCGGACCTGCGCGAATGAGTAGCCGTACTCATGCGGCGGCCTGGACGGACCGACGAGGCTCTACCCATCCTCACCCGCCCGCCTCCCCCGGAGCGACCGCCATGACAGCAACCCACGAACCGTCGGACCGCCGGCCCCTGCCCGCAAGGCTCGTCGCCGAAGGGCTCGTACCCGTACGGCTGGCGCAGGCCGGGGCCTGGCTCTGGGGCATCGCGCCCCTGTACCTCGTGGTCATGCGGCCCCGTCACGCCAACCGCCTGCCGCCGCGCGAACAGTGGGGCGCCGCCGAGGTGGAGACCTCCCAGCTCAACACCCTCGCTGCGGGGTTCATCGCCTTCCTGGCGCTCAGCATCGCGGCGGCCGCCGTCTGCCTGTGGATCGGCACCGCCGTCCACCTCCGCCGGGGGACACGGACAGCGCCTGCCCTCGCCATCGTCACCGCGTTGGGCACCGCCTCGGTGGCCGTCGTCGGTGTCGACCAGGTCTTCCACGGGCTGCTGAACGGCCGCTCCGTCGGCATCCTCGTCCCGTTGTTGTCCGCGAGCGTGGCCGCCCTGGTGGTCGGGTTCCGGGCCGCGCGGCCGGGGCACCAGGTGCCCGTGGCCGGGCGCTGAGCCGGGGGTCACGCCCAGGGCGGGCCGCCCGTGCCCTCTGCCCACCGGGCGAGCGCCCGCCGGTCGACGGCGCGGATGCCGACCCGCGCGCAGAACGCGGCGGCGGCCTTGGTGAACGAACTGGTCGTCACCACGGCGGCCAGGTCGCAGCGGTGCACGTCACGGTACGTGCCGTTGACCCGCTGGACGTCCTGCGAGCCGACGAACGTCCGTGGCCCGTACCGCTTCGCCTGGATCAGGATCCGCTGTCCGGTCGGGGTGGTGGCCAGCACGTCCGCCGCGAGGTCCCCGGCACCGCCGACCACCGAGACCTTCGTGCAACCGTCCCGTCGGCACAGGTCCGCCAACGCGCGCTCGAACGCCTTCGGGCTCATCGCCAGGAACGGCCCGATGTGGCGCAGCTGCGCCGCCCGCGTGTCCAGCTCCCGCTGTCGCGCCCGGACGCGCGTGCGCAGCACGGCGACGCCCGCCCCCGCGCCCGCGAGGACCAGCACGGCC
This sequence comes from Kitasatospora sp. NPDC029367, assembly GCF_055569135.1. NCBI lineage: Bacteria > Bacillati > Actinomycetota > Actinomycetes > Kitasatosporales > Streptomycetaceae > Kitasatospora > Kitasatospora sp. NPDC029367. The sequence continues at coordinate 87,071 of NZ_JBVHYH010000023.1, read as the reverse complement.
ACCAGCAGCAGGTGCTGGGCCAGCCACTGCACCACCACCGAGAGCAGCACGAGGACGATCACGGCCGCCACGCCCAGCAGCACCGCGTTGTCCCGCGCCTGCCGCACCCGACGGGCCCTCCGTGCGGCAGTCGACCGGCGTCGCCGGACAGGTCCACGGGCCACGGCACTCCCCCTTCGCGCCACAGTGTTCGTGCGAGCGTAGAGTCCACTCCCGCCCGGCCGCCTGCGAACCAGGTGAATTCCGCTGGTTACGGCTCCGAGTTGACCGGATCCCGGCGGCCGACGACCGAACACTGCGAGCACGGGTTCGCATCGCGCCGGGCCATGGCGTCGCGCCTCGACCAACGCCTCTGACCGGGGAGTGAAGCAGTGCAGCACCCAACCGGCCGACGGTCAGGAACCCGCAAAGCCCCTGCGTCGCTGCAGGTCGTGAAGGGTCCTCCCCGCACCCACGGGGGTCAGCCGCTGGCCGGAGGGTTGCACGTTTCTGGGCAACGTGGGCTGCCTGGGCTGGTTCGGGAGGCTCGGGGGCCGATGTGTCGGTGGGCGTGGGTAGCGTGGCGGGATGGGCAGGACTGTCACGTATCTGGAGATGACCGGTCTCGGGGAGCTGCGGCCCGGGCGCGTTGTGTCGGCGTTGGGGCTGCGGCGGGAGGAGGGGCTGTCGGCTCTGGTGCGGTCGGTGCAGGCGCGGGTCGGTGCGGCCCACGGCTGGCGCAGTGCGACCCGGTCCGAGCGGGAGTGGGAGGAGTTGGCGCGGACTCATCCGCACCGTCAGTACTGGCTGATCGTGTTGGAGGGCGAGACGGCTGGGATCACCGCGCTGGAGCCCCTGGCCGGCGGGGAGGTGGAGATCCGCACCTTCGGGCTGCTGCCTGAGTACGTCGGCCGGGGGCTCGGCGGACATGCGTTGACGCTCGCGCTGCAACAGGCCTGGGCGACCGAACCGTTGGAGGCGGAGGCCGTACGCAGGGTGTGGCTGCACACCAACTCCGACGACCATCCGAACGCACTCGTCAACTACCAGCGCCGGGGCCTGCGCGTCTACCGCACCGAGGCCGAGCAGGAGCCGTAGCCGTAGCGGTGGCGGTGGCGGTGGCGGTGGACGCGCAGGCGGGCGGGGCTACCGACCCCCGCTTACGCAGTGGCGATGACGGCTCGGGTGACGGCCGTGACGGTCGGGGTCGGGCGGCCGGGGAGTCGGGCCACCAGGATCCGGCGGATCTCGGGCGGGGCTCCGTCGACGTGCAGCAGGCTCACCCCGGGCGGAAGGAGCGGCGCGAGCCGGGAGGGCACCGTCGTCACTCCGAAGCCACCGGCCACCAGGTGGAGCTTCGTCAGCCAGTCACGCGCGGCGTGGACGATGCGTGGCCGGCCGGGCAGGCCGGGCCAGACGCCGAGCAGTGGTTCGGAGTTCGACGCCGGGGTGGCGATCCACCGGGCGTCGAGCAGTTCGTCGACGTGCACCGTGGTGCGGCCGGCGAACTCTCCGGTCGACGGCGCCGCCAGGACCAGTTCGGTGTCCGCGACGGTCTCGACGTGCAGGCGCGGTGACTCGCCGTCCAGGGGGCGGTGGGGCGGGCGGGAGGTCAGCACGGCGAGGTCGATCGAGCCTGCGCGCAGGCCCCGGACCAGGGCGGGTGTGGTGCCCTCGGTGGTCGTGACGGTGATCTGCGGGTCGGTTGCCGCGAGGCGGGCGAGCGCAGGGGGCAGGATGCCCGCGCCCGCGCTCAGGAACAGTCCGAGCCGCAGCAGTTCGGCCTGTGGGGCGGTACCGGTGAGGTCGCGCTCGGCCGCGGTCAGGCTGTCCAGGATCGTGCGGGCGTGGCGCAGCAGGGTCAGGCCCGCGGGAGTGAGCCGCACTCCGTCGGGGCGGCGTTCGAACAGGGCGGTGCCCGCGCTTCGTTCGAGGGAGGCGGCCTGGCGGGAGACCGCCGACTGCGTGTAGCCGAGCCGGGCGGCGGCTGCGGTGAAGCTTCCGGACTCCGCGATCTGTCGCAGGACCCGCAGGCCGGTGCTGGTGACGTCCATGCCGCATACGCATACCACACATGCTCGATCGTCGCTTCCCGCATGTCCGTCGGGCTCCTAGGGTCGATCCCGACGAACACGAACGCACGGACGCACAGACAGAAGGACGAACACGGAGGTCAACTCGTGCGAGCAGCAGTCCTGACGCGGTTCGGCGCCCCGCTCACGGTGCGGGAGGTGCCCGACCCCGAGGCCGGCGGTGGCGAGGTGGTGGTCCGGGTGCTCGCCGCCTGCGTGGCCCCGTACGCGGCCGAGGTGTTCAGCGGCGAGCGACGATACCCCCTCGTGCCTCCCGTCGTGCCCGGCATCGGCGGCGTGGCGCGGGTCGTCCAGGTGGGCCCGGACGCCACCCGGCTGCGGGTCGGCGACCTGGTGTGGTGCGACTGCACGGTGCGCTCGCGGGACGACGCCCTGACGCCCGACATCACCCTCCAGGGCTGGAGCTCACGGGGCGAGGGCGGCGCGCGGCTCGCCCGGTACCTGCACGACGGGTCGTTCGCCGAGCTCATGCGGGTCCCGACGGAGAACGTGTTCCCGTTGCCCGCAGCGGCCGGGGACGACCCGGCCCGCTGGGCCGCGCTCGGCGTGCACGTCATCCCGTACGGCGGGCTGCTGGCCGGCGGGCTCGCGGCCGGCGAGACGCTGCTCGTCAGCGGGGCGACCGGCAACCTCGGCAGCAGCGCCGTCGCGCTCGCGCTGGCGATGGGGGCGGGCCGGGTGGTCGCCCCCGGCCGCAACCGGGCCGCGCTCGACCTCCTCGCCGACCGGTTCGGCCCGCGGGTGCGCCCCGTGCCACTCACCGGGGACGAGGCCGGCGACCGCGCCGCGATGTCCGCGGCGGGCGACGGCCCGATCGACCTGGTGCTGGACCTGCTGCCGCCGAGCGCTCCCAGCTCGGTGGCGGCCACGGCGGCCATGACCGTGCGCGAATACGGACGCGTGGTCCTCATGGGCGGCGTCGGCATGCTCGGCGGCGACGACCTCGCACTCCCCTACCCGTGGATCATGCGCAACTCGATCACCGTGCGCGGCCAGTGGATGTACCCGCGTACGGCGAACGTCGGCATCATCCGGCTGCTCGCCTCGGGCGCCCTGGACCTCGCCCCCGAACGGGTCCGGTCGTTCGGCCTCGACGCGGTCAACGAGGCCGTCGCGTACGCCGCCTCGCACGGCGGCCCGTTCGACCGCACCGTCCTCACCCCGTCGGCCTGCTGACGGGGCCGCAGCGGGGAAGGCAGTCGGCCGGCGGGCAGCAGTCCGGTGGGGACGTGCGCGGGGAGGTGGTGGACGACCATCTCGGATCGTTTCGTGTCCGGGGCCGCCGACACGTTGTGGCGCTCGAAGCCGGTCTCCCGGTCACGGTAGACGGGGCGCTCGGCCCTGCGCATGACCACGGCCCCGCCGGAGGCGGCCGTCGGCCCTGTCCTGACCGGGTGCCAGGACAGGGCCAGATGTCAGGGCAGGGCCGGGGCCAGGACAGGGCCGACGGGCGACGGGCGACGGCGCACGGGCGGCCCGCTCGCGCTCCGCTCAGGCGGCGCCGAGCAGGGACGCCAGAGCGCCGGCCGTCCCCGGGTGCCGGCCGAGCAGCGCCGAACCCGCCGGGATGTGCGGCGCCGTCCAGGACCCGTCGCAGTCCAGGAGGCCGGCGAGCGTGTCGCAGGTGGCGGGGTGTGCCGCGAGCAGGGTGGATCCCCGTCCGGCGGTGCTGCTGCCGGGCCGGGCCGGCTGGGGCACCGGTGCGAGCCACGGCGGCACCCAGGCGTCCAGTTCGGCGAGTCGGCCGGGGAAGATCCGTCCGGCTTCCTTGGTGAGCTTCGGGGCGAGCTCGGCGCCGCCGCTGCGCAGGGTGGTGATCAGGGTCGGCAGCCAGGGCAGCAGGACCGGGTCGGGCAGGCGGGCGAAGGCCTGGGAGACGGCCTCGACGACGAGGTCGACCAGGCTGGGGACCGGCTCCAGCGCGTGGAGCAGCCCGCTGAGGTAGCGCGGGTAGGCGGGCAGCAGGAGCGGGTTCCCGAGCAGTCCGTCGCAGCGCTCGCGCAGGTCCTGGCGGGTGAGGTGGCCGAGTTGGACCTGCGCGGCCCACAGCAGGGCGCGCTTGGACTGGTCCTGCGGGTCGGACCGGGCGACGGCGAGCTCGAGTTGGGCGCGGTCGCCGCCCAGCGACAGGGCCAGGCCCTCCATGCTGAACAGGAAGCTCAGCATCGCCGCGACCTGGCGCGCCGTCGCCGTCTCGTCGGTGAACGCGGTGGGCAGCAGGGCGCAGTAGTGGGCGTACCCGGCCTCGGCGAAACGTTCGATCCAGCGCGGCAGGACCGGCTCGCTGGTGCGGTAGAAGGCCAGCAGTCTCCGTACCCGGCGCAGCACCTCGGGGGCGCCGTCGACGCCGCGCTCGGTGGTGAGCACCTGGAGGGCGCGGGCGCCGAGTTCGTCGGCGAGCCGCCGACTGCCGAGGTACCGGGTAGCGTCCTCCACGGTCCGCAGGACGAGAGCGGCGTCGGCCTGCGGGGCGGTGGCCTCGCGGCGCAGGCGCTGCTCGAGGACCTGTTCGAGGGTGACGCCTTCGTAGCCGAGCTCGATCAGGGCGCGCTGGTGGGTGCCGAGCGAGAGGTCCCAGGACTCCTGCTTGGGTTCGTCGCCGAGGGTGCGCTCGCCCATGATCGGGCGGGCGGCGTCGGGAATCAGGTGGCGCAGCATCCAGAGCACGTCGGAGCAGGGGCGCAGGTCGGGCTGGGACTTGATGTCCAGCAGAGCGCGCTTGACGCCGCGGGCCTGGAGGTTGAGGCCGAGCGGGGCGAGGCGGTCGTGGACGTCGCGGGCCAGTGGGGGCAGCGACTCGTAGCCGACCTGGCCGATCCGGTCGCCGCCCATCATGATCTCGACCAGGCGGCGGACGTCGCGCCGGCCGGGCACGGTGTCCTTCTCGATGCAGGTGACGGCCGCGTCCTGGAAGTCGTACGGGGTCGGGCGGGCGCGGTCGCGCAGGCCGGCGAGGAGGATGGACGTCTCGTAGACGGCGATGGCGTCGGCGGTGGAGGCGAGGTAGCCGTTGCGGCGGGCCGCCCGCACGATCTCCACGGACCAGCCGAGCAGTTCCTCCTGGTCGAGCCGGTCCAGGACGGGCGGGCGCTGCAGGAACCCGGACAGCCTGTCGGTGCTGTCGACGCTGTCGGTGCTGTCGGTGCTGTCGACCTCGGCGACGGGGGCGAGGGCGACGGCCTTCCGGGTGCGGGTGGCCGTCTTGCGGGCGCGGGGGGCCTTGGCACCGGCGCCGGCCTGGCCCTTGAGCCGGTAGGGCTGGACCTGGGTGCGCTTGAGGTTCTTCTCCCACTGGGCGGCGGCGATCGACACCGCCCCGCCTTCGAGGCCGAACTGCGTCTCGATGGCGGTGTGGCTGGAGGGGATCAGGCCGTACTGCCACTCGGTGGCGGTGCGCGGGGGCACGACGAAGGTGTCGGAGCCGTGGAGGCCGAACTCCTCGACCCGGCTGGCGGCGTGGAAGGCGCCGCAGATGTAGACGCTCTGCGCCGGGTCGGCGCCGGTGGCGGCCAGGTGCTCGCGGATGCGGGTCCACATGTACCGCTCGCGGTCCTCGTCCACCCGCACCCGGTCGGCGTCGCCGGGTGCCAGGCGGCGGAAGAGGCTGCCGATCAGGAACATGACCTGCCGGTAGGTGTCGTGGTCGGCGTCGCCGAGCGGCCCCTCGACGTACTGGTGCCACCACTCCGACCAGTGCCGCACCTTGCCGTGGCGCAGCAGGTGCCGTTCGAGGTCGGCGAAGCGGGGTCGTAGGTCGCCGAGTTCGACGCCGACCGCGTCGCCGTGCAGTGCGGCCTCCTCGGAGGGGGTCGCGCCCGGCCCGGCGGGGGTCGCATCCGGGACGGCCGGGGTCGCGTCCGGGGCGGCGGGGTTGTTTCGGCGGGCCTGCCACTGGAAGACGTGGTCCGAGGACCGGTCGACCAGGACCAGGTCCACGCCGGGCGTCTCCAGCGCGTACGCGATGGCCTGGTACTCGGCGGAGGCCTCGGTGATCGGCGCGACGACGGACAGCGGTGCCCAGTCGGCGGGGAACCCGTCGATGCGGGTGGCGAAGGCCTGGACGGCCACCGGCAGGCGGCAGTTGCGCAGCTCGGTGAGCAACGGGGCCATGTCCTCGCACAGTTCGAGGAAGACCGTCCTCGGCTGCCGGGCGCGCAGGTGGCGGGCCATGGCGGTGGCGGAGGCGGGCGAGTGGTGGCAGACCGGAAAGATCTCCAGCGGTTCGCGCAGGGCGCGCTCGACGTCGCTCACCAGGCCGTGGAGGATGCCGTCCAGGGCGCCGGGTCCTTCGGCGAACTCGGCTGCGGCTGCGTCGAGTTGGGCGCGAAGCGCGTCGAAGGCCTCGACGGTCTCGGGGCCGGGGTGCCCGCCGACGGCGGGCACCCGGGTGGTGGCGCGGCTCATGCGAGCGCCTTGAGGGTCTCCAGGCCGGCGGCGAGGAACTGCGGCCACTCGCCGCCCTCCTGCTCGCTGCGCTGGTGGACGGTGTTGGCCAGGTACTTGGTGAGGATGCTGGTGTCCTCGGGCGCGCGCCGGCTGAGCGAGGAGACCAGGGAGGAGCCGAGGGCCTGGGCGGTGAGCGCGCGTTCGCCGAAGAAGTTGCTGTGGAGGATGGCGTCCTCCAGCACGCCGATCTGCTCGGCGGTGGACAGGGCCGACTCCAGTCGCTCGTCGTCGCTGCCTGCCGCCGTCGCGACGGCGCGCAGGTCCTCGAAGGAGCGCAGCAGTACGTCCAGCAGGGTGGGCGGCACGTCCAGTTCGATCTGGTGGCGGCGCAGCAGTTCCTCGGTGCGGAAGCGGACGATCTCCGCCTCGCTCCGCTTGTCCGTCACCACCGGGATCTGGACGAAGTTGAAGCGCCGCTTGAGCGCCGACGACAGGTCGTTGACGCCGCGGTCGCGGCTGTTGGCGGTGGCGATCACCGCGAAGCCGGGCTTGGCGAACACGGTGCCGTCCTCGCCCTTCAACTCGGGCACCGACACGTACTTCTCGGAGAGGATGGAGATCAGCGCGTCCTGGACGTCGCTGGTGGAGCGGGTGAGCTCCTCGAAGCGTCCGATCGTGCCGGTCTCCATCGCGGTCATGATCGGCGAGGGGATCATCGACTCGCGCGACTGGCCCTTGGCGATCACCATGGACACGTTCCACGAGTACTTGATGTGGTCCTCGGTGGTGCCGGCGGTGCCCTGCACGACCTGGGTGGAGTTGCGGCACACGGCAGCGGCCAGCAGCTCGGCGAGCCAGCTCTTGCCGGTGCCGGGGTCGCCGAGCAGCAGCAGGCCGCGGTCGGAGGCGAGCGTGACGATCGCCCGCTCGACCACGCTGCGCTCGCCGAACCACTTCTGGGCCACCTCGCGCTCCAGGCCGTCGGAGGGCTCGGAGCCGAGGACGAAGGTACGGATCATCTTCGGGGACAGCCGCCAGGTGGACGGCTTCGGGCCGGAGTCGACCGACTCCAGGTAGTCCAGCTCGTCGGCGTACTTGGTCTCGGCGGGGGCGCGGAGCATGTCGGACATCGGACAGGAGCCTTTCTGTGGTACGGAGTTGGGGATTCGAGGATTTGTGGCTTCGGGCGTGACGTGGGTGCGGGGCGGGGCGCCGGGTCAGGTGAGGAAGGTCTTGAGCTCGTGGACCAGCTTGCTGATGTGGCCGGAGACCACCGGGGTGCCCTGGTCCTTGAACCGCGAGCGGAACCACGGGTTGACGCTGCCCCGGCCCCCGCTGGTGACCGAGCCGACCGGGATGAACTTCGCACCGGAGCGGTGCACGGCGGCCATCTGCGCGAACAGCTCCTCGCCGCGCCACTCGTAGAAGTCAGAGATCCACACGACGACGGTGTTGCTCGGCTCGGCGATCTTCGGCTGGGCGAGAGCCATGGCGACCGTGCCGTCGGTGCCGCCGCCGAGCTGGGTGCGCAGCAGCGTCTCGAACGGGTCGTGGACCCACGGGGTGAGGTCCACGGCACGGGTGTCGTAGGCCACCAGGTGCACGTCGACCTTGGGCAGGCCGGCGAAGATCGAGGCGAGGATGGTGCAGTTGACCATGGAGTCGACCATCGAGCCGGACTGGTCCACGACCACGATCAGGCGCTGCGGAGTCGTCTTGCGGGTGGTGTGCCGGTAGTAGAGCCGGTCGACGTAGAGCCGCTCGTCCTCGGGGCTCCAGTTGACGAGGTTCTTCTCGACCGTGCGCTTGAGGTCGAGGTTGCGCCACACCCGCTTCGGCGCCACCGAGCGGTCGAGCTCCCCCACCGTGGCCTTCTCGACCTGGGTGCGCAGCACCTCGGCGACCTCGTCGACGAACCGGCGGATCAAGGCCTTGGCGTTGGCGAGCGCGGTGCCGTCGAGGTTGCCCTTGTCGTGCAGCAACTGCTCGATCAGCGACATGCTCGGGGTCAGGCGGGCGGCGAGCTTGCTGTCCGCGAGGACCTCGCGCAGGCGCATCCGCTTGACCAGGTCGGCCTCGATGGCGGCGAGTTCGGGGCCGATCACGGGGATCAGCGTGGACAGGTCCGGGGTGCCGGGGGTGCCGGTGCGTATGCCGGTGCCGGCGTGGCGACCGGCGTGGCGGCCGGCGCGCAGCTCTCCGGGCTTGCAGCCGAGGGCGCGCTCCAGCCATCCCGCGTCGGACTGCCAGCGGGAGAGCTGGCCCGCGGTCACCGTGCCGGAGCCGGTGGCGAGGGCGTTGAGGAGGATCTTGGAGTACAGGGCCGCGCGCCGTACCTCGGCGGCCCGGTCGCGGGCCCCGGCGGGGGCGGCGGCATCGGCGTCGGCCCCGGCGTCGGTGTCGGCATCGGGTGCCAGGAGGCCGTCGAACTCCGCTGCCAGGCCGGGGTGGCGCTGGACGAGCGAATCGACGGACGTACGGGGGTCCAGCAGGCCCGCGGGCAGGCCCAGGTCCTCGACGACGGCCAGGCTCGCCGTCTCCAGGGCGGGCTGCTCCGCCGGGTCGAACAGGCGCGCCAGCAGCTGCCAGTACAGCACCTGTCGGCGGTTCCCCTCGGGGTCCGCGAGGGGGACGCCGTTCGCGTCGGTGGTGGTCGTGGAGATGGTGGTGGTGGAGATGGTGCTGGTGGTGGTCATGGGTCCGGTCACTTCCGCAGCAGCTTGCCGGCGCGCTCGCGCAGCACGGTCACCGTCTCGGTGGCGGCGGTCTCGGCCTTGGCGCCGCTCTTGTCGGTGGTGCCGCCCGCCCACGCACCGGCGTGCAGGCCCACCGCCCGGCGCTTGACGGTGGTTTCGACGGCGAGCGGCTGGAGGACGAAGGCCCCGGCGTCCCAGCGCAGCAGGCCGATGCACGCGGTGGACGCGGCCACTGCCTGCGGCGTGAGCGGGCCGGCCGCCGGGATGCGGTCGGTGTCGACCGCGAGCGGGTGGCCGGCAAGGTCGAAGGTCAGCACCCCGTCCTGCTCCCTGGCGGTGTAGCCCTCCAGGAAGACCGGTTCGGCCAGGCGGACCGGGTGGCGCTCCAGCGGCGCGACCGGCGCGCCCACGGCAGTGGGCAGCACGACCCGGGCGGTGGCGAACGGGTCGGCCTCGGCCGCGGTGCGGGCGAGGTCGTCGCTCCACAGCAGGTCGCCCTCGGCGGTGAGCGGCATGTCCGTCACCGTCATGGCGCGGCCCTCCCCCGCCGCCGCGAGGAGCGACATCCGGGGCCGCAGCAACTGCCAGACCCCGGCGCCCAGGACGCTGTCCGGCTTCGGGACCGACACCGACGCCCGGACCAGGCGGGGCACCGAACCGTCCGCCGGCTCGAACACGGCATGGACCTGGGCCTGCGCGGCCGTCGCGTGCTCGTGCAGGTCGACACCGAGCGGCAGCAGCCGTCCGCTGACCGGCTGCGGGTCAGGGACGGAGCACGCCCCGGGAGTCGTCAGCAGCACCGCCCGCGACCACAGGTCGGCCCAGCGGCGGACCGGCACGCGTTCCAGGCTCGCTCCCGGGCAGGACGCGGCGAGTTCGCCCGCGAACCCGTCCAGCAGCACCGCCAAGCGGCGCAGCCGCGGGTCCGGGAGCATCGCGGAGACGACCTGCGCCGAGGCCGACACGAGATCGTGGTCCATGCCGAGCCAGCCGGCCCGGGCCAGGTCCGCCAGCCAGGCGCGGGCGGCGGTGAGCACGTTCGACGAACCGGCCGGGCCCGCGGCGGGCACCGTCCACGGGGTGGTGGGGCGGCCGGTCGCCTCGGCCACCACGCCGTGGAGCGCGTCGTGGGCCGCGCCCAGCAGAGCGGTGCGGGCGGCGGCCAGGGCGAGCAGGTGGTGCTCGTCCGCAGTGCCGGCGGCCGCCTTCTCGGCGGCCTCGGCGACGAGAGCGGCCAGCGGCGAGTCGGCGACGGCCCCGGCGAGCTCGGCCAGCGCCTGCGCCTGGGCGGGCCGGGGCCGCATCAGACCGTCGGACATCGCCCGGTCGAAGGCGTCGACGACGGCGAGCGCCTCGTCGAGGCCGTCGACCGGCGCGTGGAGGAGGTCGGTGCGCATCACGCCACCGCCGTCCGGGTGGTCGGGAACCAGTGCATGTCCGGCAGCGGAGTGGTCACCGGCTCGAACTCCAGGTACTCCAGGTGGTTCAGGAACCGGGTGAACACCGCCGCCGCAGGGGACTCGGCGGCCTTCGCCGGGCGGGTGGCGGTCATGGCACCGGTGATGACCGGGGCGGTGGCCTCCGCCGTGCCCGGGTCCACCCGCAGGTAACGGGCGACGCGGTCGCCGCCGAACTGCACCACGGCCTCGCCGACCAGCGCCTCCAGGTGCTTGCAGTAGCTGCCCCGGGCGCCGCCGCAGGGACGGTTGTTGTTGGTGCTGCACGAGAACGCGAAGGAACCGGCCTCGACGGCCGACACGTAGACCCGGCCGATGTCCGAGCCGCTGGACACGACACCCTGCAAGCGACCGTCCGCCAACTGCACGAACGGCACCTTGGCGAGCTTGCGGGGCCGGGCGGGCGGAACCACCCGGACCGTACTCGAACCTTCCCAGGCAGGCAGAAGCACACCATCTCCAATGGGTTTGGGGGGGACAGCGCGCCGCAAACACGGCGGCGGCGCTTGTGGTGATGAACGTAGTGGTCACCACCGACAAACGGGCCCGCCGGACGCTCTCCCGGTCCGCAGACACGCCCCCGTGGCACGATGTCCATCGCTCCTTGGCGCCTCAACAGCCCTGCGACTCACGAGCGATGGCTACTGGGCCATCGGTCAGGAACGGGCGAAGCCACTCCATCGCTGCAGTTCGCGAAGGGTCCCTCACCGCACCTGCGGGGGTCAGCGCTGTGGTTCGGCGGATTCGGTGCTGCGTTCTGCGGAGGTCACGCGGTTCTCGCCCCGAACCCCGTTCGGGTGTCCGGGCCTGCTTGCGGGCGTCTGGGGCCTGTCCCGGCGGAGCGTCAGAGCCGGCCCGGTCAGGGTGTCAGCTCGTGGAGCGTTCCCGGCGTGGGGCGGATGTCGAGGCGGGTGAAGTACTCGGTGGCGATGATCCGTTCTCGGGCGTCCGGGCTCAGGCGGGACAGCAGGCCCGGCAGCGGGCGCTCCCGGCCGACCTGGCTCGCGTGGGCGAGCACCGCGGACCATTTCTGGGTCAGCCAGGGGCGGACGTCGACGGTCGCGGTGATGTGCTCGTCGGGAACGCTGAGGACCGTCTTGCTCACCCCGGTCAGCAGCGGGCCCAGGTCGCCGACGGCGGAGTCCGGGTGGGTCGCGCAGTAGAGGGCTCGGGGCTGCCAGGGGTCGCCGGCATCGGGGTAGGCGTGCCGGAGTGCGGCCGCCTGGACGGCGAGCAGCGTGGCGCGGTGGGTGTGCACGTGATCGGGGTGTCCGGTCAGTCCACCGTGGGAGTCGTGCGTGACGACGATCTCGGGCCGAACCTCGCGCAGGATCCTGACAAGTTGTCCGACCACCACGTCCAGCGGCGCGTCGCACAGCCGCGTCCGCCCGGGGGCTGACGCGGGGACGCGGTGGTCGGCCCATCCGAGCAGCCGGGGCTCGCCCGCTCCGAGGAGCTGGGCCGCCTCGGCCAACTCCCGTGCGCGCTGCGTCCCTTGTTCCCAGGTCGCGGTGACGACGGTGGTACGGGCTCCGGCAGCCGCGTGCTGTGCGAGTACGCCTCCGGCCACGAGCGACTCGTCGTCGGGGTGCGTCATCACGGCGAGCAGGCTGGGCAAGCGGGGCAGCGGCACGGAATCCTCCCGACCGGGTTGCGGCGTTGGACCCGGTCGGGCCCCACCGGTCTTGGCGCGACGCGGGTTTCGGGACGGGTGGTCACACACCCCCCGTGCGCCAGACTCCGTACGTCCACTGGCCGTCGCCGGCGTCCTGGAGGCCGACGCGGTGGCGCTGGTCCGCGCCGCTCATGGCGGTGTAGGTCGGACCTGACATGACGGTCGTCCCGTCGTAGGAGACCTTGCTGGTCTGCAGTCGGAAGCCCCAGCCGTTCGACTGGTCGGCCTGTGCCCAGACGGCATGGCACTTCTTGGAATAGCGCAGCCACGCGTGCACAGCCTCGGCATGTCCCGGAGGGACCGCGGTGCCGGGAATCGTCTGCGCGTCCGCCGCGCAGCCCGTCGCCTTCGGGCTCAGGCCGTCGCAGGCGTTGCCGTGACAGGTCTCGGCGGCGACCGCCGGGGCGGGCGCCAGCAGGGGCGGTACCAGCGCCGTGGCGGTCGCGAGAACCAGGGCAAGGGCCGCACGTGATACGCGCATTGTCCGTCCTTTCCGCAGGCAGCACCGGGAGGGGCTGCTCGTCACCCCCTGTGAGTACTGCCGACACCACCCTGTCCGAGCAGGGGACTTCGGGCATTCACCCGAACGGGGACATCGCGCGACAGCATTGACCGCGCGGGAACGCCGGTCCGCCGCCGGTGACGGGAAGAGGACGAGGAGGAGGACGAGGAGGAGGACGAGGAGGACCTCTGCCCGCATCCGCGCAACCCTGGTCGATGTCAGTGGTACCGGGCAACCTGTGCGTATGCGTGCCCCGAGAGTTCAATGCCCGGCCTGCGAGCGGCCGGTAGCCCTCATGCCGACCCGCCGTGCCGGCTACGGCGTGATCCATGACCACAAGCGGGACCGTCGCTCCCTCATCCTCTGCGAAGGCAGCATGAGGCAGGTGCCGCTGGCCGACGCCGTCGTCTGGCAGGACGCCCTTCCGGGGCTCGGCGGGGCCGAGCCCACCCTATTCTGAGCTCGGAAGCCCACGGACAGGGACGCCGAACGGGCCGGTCGGACCCCCCCCTTCCGGGGCGAACGAGGGGCCCGTGGCGGGCGCGGCGCCGTGGCGCGCGCCCCGTGGGCGCTCCCGCGCGCCCACTACCGTGCGGCACCGGGGTGGGCCAGGATGAGCGGCCGACCGTGTCCCCTCCGCGACCGAAGGGAATCCGCATGGGCAAGCACGAGAAGCCGGCGCCGGACCCCGGAACGGCAACCCCGCCGCCCGGGAACAGGGACGGGCAGGTCCCGCCCCCTCCGCCGGGCACCGGCACGCGGCGCAAGTAGGGCACGATGCCGGACGACGAGGACCTGGCGGGCCGCCGGACGCGCCTGGACGCGGTGATGGAGCGCGACGGGGCGTGGCCGGCCGCGTCCCCGTGGGTGCGCGAGGCCATGGCGGCGGTGCCGCGGGACCGGTTCGCACCGGACCGGCTGTGGCGCTGGGACGGCCGGGCCTACCTGCCGCTCGACCGTACGACGGACCGGCGGGGCTGGGCGGACGAACTGTTCGCCGGCGTCCACGACGCGGCCGTCACCCAGGTCCACGGCGGCCTGCCGTCCTCGTCGCTGTCGGCGCCGTCCGTCGTGGCGGACATGCTGGACAGCCTCCGCCCGGAGCCCGGCCACCGGGTGTGGGACATCGGCACCGGGCAGGGGTGGACGGCGGCACTGGCCGCGTGGCGGGTCGGTCCCGGGCTGGTGGTCTCCAGCGAGTTGGACGAGCACCTGGCCGCCGCCGCCCGCCGCCGCCTGGCGGCCGCCGGCCTCACCGTCGAGGTGGTGACCGGCGACGCGACCGGCGGCGGGGTGCCCGGCGGGGTGCCGGTCGACCGGATCCACGCCACCTACGCGGTGGAGGCCGTCCCGTGGGCCTGGGTGGAGGCGGTACGGCCGGGCGGCCGGATCGTCTATCCCTGGGGCCTGTTGGGGCACGTCGCCCTCACCGTCGCCGACGACGGCAAGAGCGCGACCGGCTGGGTCCAGGGCCTCGCCCAGTTCATGGCCGACCGCACCGCCCCCGCCCCGGGACCGGTCGGCCACGCCGCCTACACCGCGGTGCGCGGTACGGCCGAACCGGACACGGAGCGCCTGCTGCCGGCGTACGACCTGGGCCCGTTGGAGAGCGACTGGGACCTGCGCTTCGCCCTGCGCGTGGCCGTACCGGACGCGACGCTGCTCACCGGCCGGGACGAGGACGGCGTCAACGCCTGGATCCACGACGGCGACCGGTCGTGGGCCGCGTTCACCGCGCGCGGCGACGGCTCCGTGCTGCTGTACCAGGGCGGGCCGCGCCGCATCGGCGACGAGGTGACGGCCGCCCGGTCCGAGTGGGAGGAACTCGGCCGCCCGGACCGGTACGACTACGGCATCACCGTCACCCTCGACTCCCAGTGGGCGTGGCAGGGCGGCCCGGACGGACCGCGTTGGCCGATCGGACGGTCGGCACCGGCAGGGCGGCCAGCACCGGCCGGACGGTCGGCACCGGCAGGGCAGTCGACACCGGCCGGACACTGATCGGCGCGCGTGGGCGAAGCGGCCTCCACCCTGGTGGCTGCGCGGGGGTGATGACCGCCGTGCACGTCACCAGGGCACTACGCCGGCGTCCTCGAAGAACTGGCCCGTCGGGCCGTCGTCGGGCAGGGTCGCGAGCTTGATGGCGATGGCCGCGCCCTGTTCGGGGGTGCGCACGCCCCGGAAGCCGTTGAGGTCGGTCGCGACGTAGCCGGGGCAGCCCGCGTTGATCAGGATGTTCGTGCCGCTCAGCTCCCGGGCGTACTGGACGGTGACGGCGTTCAGGAACGTCTTCGAGGGCGAGTACGCCACGGCCACCGGCCCCGTGGTCAGCTCACCGCCGGTCCCGGACTGCCGGGTGAGGGAGCCGACACTGCTGGACATGTTCACGATCCGCGGTGAGGCAGAGCGGCGCAGCAGCGGCAGCATCGCATTGGTGACGCGGATGACGCCGATGACGTTGGTCTCCACGACCGCGCGGATGGTGGCGAGGTCGACGCGGGTGGGCTCCTGGGGCATGCCGCCGGTGATGGCGGCGTTGTTGACGAGCACGTCGAGGCGCCCGGCCTGTTCCTCGACCAGTTGTGCGGCGGCTGTCGCGCTCGCGTCGTCGGTCACGTCCAGCGGTACGCCGAACGCGTCGACGCCGGCCGCGCGCAGTCGCTCCACCGCGGCCTGGCGACGCTTGTCGTCGCGGGCGCCGACGCCGACGCTCCAGCCGAGGGCGCCGAGGCCTGCGGCGATCTCGTAGCCGATTCCCTTGTTCGCGCCGGTGACCAGCGCAATCGTTCGTTCGCTCATGGAGACCATGCTGCTCTCGGACCCCGGCGGGGGTCCAAGACCGATCGGGTGGGCAACGATACCTGTCAGGTATCGATCCGGAGTACCGTGGCCGGATGGAGACCAGGGAACTGCGCTACTTCGTCGCTGTCGCCGAGGAGTTGAACTTCGGGCGGGCCGCGCAGCGGCTCGGGATCGCACAGCCGCCCCTGTCGCGGGCGATCCAGCAGCTCGAACGCCGGCTCGGGGCAACGCTGCTGGATCGGACCAGCCGCAGCGTCACGCTGACCGAAGCCGGCGCGGTGCTGCTGGCCGAGGGCCGGGCGGCTCTCGACGCGGTCGAAGCGGCCGAGCGCCGGACCCGCCGCGCCGCCCTTCCCCCGACCGGCCGTCCCGGCCTGGTATTGGTTACCAAGGCCAGCGCGTCCCGTGAACTGCTGGCGGAACTCCTGGACGCGTACGCCGCCGAACCCGGCGCGGTCCCCGTCGACGTCATCCTGTGCGGCCCGGGCGAGCAGGAACGACTCCTGCGCCAGGGCCGGGCCGACGTGGCGCTGCTGCACCGGCCCTTCGACTCGACGGCCGGGTTCCACACCGAAGAGCTCAGCACGGAGGGCCAGGTGGTGGTCCTCCCGGCCGGGCATCCGCTCACCGTCCGGACCCACGTGCACATGGCCGACATCACCGGGCTGCCCGGCCTGCCCCTGCCGCGCTGGCCCGGCCCCGACGGCTCCTACCCGCCCGGCCCCGGGCCGCAGGTCCGCGACCACGCGCAGTTGTTGCAGCTCGTCGCCCTCGGCCGTGCCTGCGCGGTCTCGCCGGAGTCGTGCCGAACCCAACTGCACGGTGACCTCGCCGCCGTACCCGTGCTGGACGCGCCGAAGGTCACCACCGTGATCGCCTGGCCGCCGCACCTTCGGTCCAGAGCCGTCGCCGACCTGGTCCGGACTGCGACCGGTCTCCGGTAGTTCCCATCCGCCTGGCCCACTACGAGAGCACCTGGCCACCCTCCCCCCGCGCCCCCGGGACGCCGGCGCCCAGCACCCAGGCCGGATAGTGCTGCGCCGCCAGCGCGGGCGAGGGCGGACTGCCCGGGTGCAGCACACCGGCCGGGAAGAACGCCGCCCGGCAGCGCCGGCACCACCAGCCGCACCGCCACCGCTGCACCAGGTCCTGCCAGCGCGCGTGCTGGACCCGTAGCCGCTCCTCCTCCCGCCGCCGAGCGCGCCGCCGGGAGACGGTGCGCACCACCAGGGCTGCGGCCGTCAGCAGCGCCGGGCCGACCAAGCCGCCCAACAGGTAGCCCGCCCGGTAGACGTCGTCGTGACGGCCCAGGTCCGGATCCGGACGCAGCATGGCAAGCACCCCCAGCAGCAGCCACAGCGCCGCCAGCACCACCAGTACGGCCACCGCCGCACTCTCCCGTACGGGCGCGGGCCCCGGCGCGGGCGGCGGGGCCAGGTGGGCGGCCGCCGGTGGGTCCACGGCGGCCGCGGCCACGTCCTCCAGGGCCTCGGGCACGGGCAGGGCGTGCTCCCCGGCGGCGCAACCCGGGCATACGGCGCTCATCGAACAGTCCACTCCTCGGGGTGACTTGTGCGCGAACGAACCTGGCACGCAGTAGACCACGAGGAACTGACGGAACGTCACCTATTTTCCGCAACCGCCGGTGGCGGACGGCCACCGGATGACCCCGGCACCCGGCCAGGACCCTGACCTCCTCGGCCTGCCCCGCCCCCGCCCGGCGGTCCTCAGGCCGACGCCACCGCGCCCGGACCGTACGCCTCCAGATAACCGTCCACCTGCGCACGCCGGTAGCCCCGGGGCACCACCGCGAACACCGCGAACACCGCGGCCGCCGGGTGCCGGTTCGAGGCCTGCGCCAGGTGGGCGTCCACCTGGGCCGGGTCGTAGCCGCGCCACGCCGGGGCGAACACCGGCACCGCTCCCGCCGCTACCCCGGTCGACCTGTGCGGGGTCGTAACCGCGTCGCACGACGCGAAACCGCGGCCCACCCGCACGCCGCCCCGGCGCGGACGCCGACGCCAGGTACGCATCCACCTCGGACCGCTCGTAGCCCCAGCGCACCAGGTCGAACCCCCGGCGGGCGACCGCGTCCACCGGCACCGCAGCGGTGGCACTGGCAGTGGCAGTGGCAGGAGCACCGGCGCCGGCGGGGTGTCCGGCGGCCAGCGCGCGGTCGACCTGGGCCCGGTCGTAGCCGCGCCGGGCGATGGTGAAACGCGGGACGTCCGGGCGCTGGGAGGCTGCCAGGGCCAAGTAGGCGTCCACCTCCGCGCGTTCGTAGCCGCGCCGCACCACGTCGAACCCGCTCCCGCCGCCCTCGGCCATTCGCCCCTCCCGCTGTCCCACCGGCCGTCTGCCGTCCCGTCAGCATCGCACAGACCCGCCCACCGGCCCCAGGACCGGGAAACAGGACCAGGGCCAGGACCGGCACAGGACCAGGCCGACGCCCGCGGCGCCGGGCGGGTGGGTGTCCGTTCCTCGGTCACCCCGCGTCGGGGGCGGGGTGCGGGCAGTAGGATCGTCGGCGTTGTCAGTCGTACACCGCTGGTAGGAGGCTTTTCATGGCTCAGGTCACGCTCAAGGGGAACCCGGTCGAGATCGGCGGCGCGCTGCCCGCCGCCGGCACCCAGGCCCCCGCGTTCACGCTGGTCGGCGAGGGCCTCGCGGACACCTCGCTCCAGGACTTCGCCGGCCGCCGCAAGGTCCTCAACATCTTCCCCAGCATCGACACCCCCACCTGCGCCACCTCGGTGCGCACCTTCAACGCCAAGGCCGGCGCGCTCGACAACACCGTCGTCCTCTGCATCTCCGCCGACCTGCCGTTCGCCCAGGCCCGCTTCTGCGGCGCCGAAGGCCTCGACAACGTCAAGACCCTCTCCACCCTGCGCGGCCGCGACTTCCACGACACCTACGGCGTCGCCATCAACAACGGCCCCCTCGCCGGCCTCACCGCCCGCGCCGTCGTCGTCCTCGACGAGAACGACACCGTCCTCCACACCGAACTCGTCGCCGAGATCGCCGAAGAACCCGACTACGAAGCCGCCCTCGCCGCCCTCAACTAACCCCACACAGCACCACCCCCGGGCCCGCCCCGCACCGCCACCACCAGCGGCACGAGGCGGGCCCAGCCACACCCACAGCAGCGACGCGTCGGCACCGAGATGCGCGCCGCCGTCCTGCACCTGGCCTTCGCGGGCCTGGACGCGCTGGAGGCGACGTCGGGAGCCTTCGAGGACAATGCCGCCTCCTTCGCCGTGTCCCGGAGGCACGGTTATGAGCTCGACGGCATCGACCGCCATGTGGTCCGCGGCCGGCCCGTGACGAACAGACGGCTGCGGCTGACCCGTGACGCCTGGCAGGCGCGGGCGCGCGTCCCCGTCTCGGTCAGCGGGCTGACTCCCTGCCTGTCGATGTTCGGACTGCCGATGGTCAGGTCGGCGCCGGAGATGATGTGACGTCTCGTCACGTGAAGGACTCCTGAGCGGTCGAGCTGGTGTAGAAAGAGCACGAGCGGCACGACCGAGCAGGGGGCTGGGAGAATGGAATCGGCGCGCACACTCGCCCTGGTGGCGGCCACCGTCACCTGCGGACTGACCGCCGGGCTGTTCTACGCCTACGCGTGCTCGGTGATGCCGGCGCTCGCGCGGGTCGAGGACCGGACGTTCATCGAGGTCATGCAGCGGGTCAACGTGGCGATCCTGAACGGCTGGTTCGTGCTCGGCTTCGTCGGCGCCCTGCTCAGCACGGCCGCCGCGGTCGCCCTGCACCTGCCCTCGGACGGTCACCCCGCGCTGCCCGCCACGATCGCCGCCCTGGTGCTGTACGCGGCGGCGATCGGGATCACCCGTGTGGTCAACATCCCGCTGAACGACGAGCTGGAGAAGGCCGGGGCACCGCAGCGGCTCGCCGACCCGGCGGCGGTGCGCACCCGCTTCGAGGCGCGCTGGGTGCGCTTCAACGTGCTGCGCGCGCTGCTGTGCACGGCCGCACTGTGCTGCCTCGCCTGGGCGCTGGTCCTCAACGGGCAGCGCTGAGCGGCCCGTTGACCTGGACCGCCCCGGACCGACCTGGCCGGACTCCCGTGCGGCCCACCGGCGGATCGCCCGCCGGTGGGCCGCACGGGAGGCACGGCGGTTCCCCTCCTTACGCGCCCGCGACCTGCGTCACGAGGGGCTGGCGCCGCGCTGTACGGGACACCCTCGGGCGGACCAGGTCCGTGGCCGTGGCGATCCGGGCCGGTACGACGGTCGGAACCAGCGCGGCGGCCTCTCCCCCAGCGACCTCGACCGAAGCGACCTCGACCGAAGCGACCTCGACCGAAGCGGCCCGGACCGAAGCGGCCCGGACCGAAGCGGGCCGCTGGAGGGTGAGTTCGAAGTCCCGGTGCGCCTTGGCCGTCGGCGTCAGGGCTGGCGGCAGCTGGATCCGCCCGTCCGCGACCATCCGCCGTACGGCGGTGCGGCTGAGGCCGAGCCCGAGCATCAGCAGCCGCTCGACCCGGACCGGCACGGGCAGTTCGAAGCCGACCAGGACGGTGAGCGGCGTCGGGTCGTCGAGCAGGTGCAGGGGCGTCCGGACCTCCAGCTCCCAGGTGCCGGTCCAGTCGAGGCGGTAGCCGTTCCGGGCGGCGAGCGAGGCGCTCGTCGTCAACTCCCGGACCACGGCGGCGTCGTTGGTCTCGTAGGCCACCAGTCGGGCCGGGTCGAGCGAGGAGACGTGGGCGCGTTCGTGGACGGGCACCTTCGAGGTCCGGTCGCAGCCCGCGCAGCTCAGCAGCAGCCAGACGTCCAGCAGCTTCCCGCTGGCGTTGACGCGGATCTTCCCCGAGGGACGGTGCCGGGTGCCGGGGCAGTCCGGGCAGGGACGGACGACGGTGGGCAGCGCGGACTCACGCACGGCCCAGTGGGCCTTGCGGTCGGTATTCATGGTGGTGGTTGCTCTCAGGACTCTGCGGGAACGCCCCACGGGCCCCGCCCCCGCGCGGCCCCGACCGTGACGGGCCGGAGCAGGGCAGGGCAGGGCGGATCGCGGGCGCTCCCGGGATGACGGATGCACACGTGGGCGCGCGTCATCGCCTCGGTACCGAGCCGTCAGGCTCCGAGGTCGATCGCGCGACAGGGTTCGCTGGTGCTACGTGGCAGCTGTTAAAAGTCCATGCGGGTGATCGTGGTCGAGGATCGGCCCGCGAGCAACTCATTATTCGGCGGGGCCGGGCCCGGCCGGCCCGGGCCCCGCCCGGTCAGCAGAGCGTCGCGAAGCGGTACCCGCGCGCCTTGAGGGTGGACAGGATCGTCGGCAGGGCCGCCGCGGTCTGACTGCGGTCCCCGCCGCCGTCGTGGAGCAGGATCACCGAACCGGGGCGGACGTTGTCCAGCACCCGCGACCGGATCGCCGCCGCGCCCGGCCGGGACCAGTCGGCCGGGTCGACCGACCAGAGCACGACCTGCTTGCCGAGCGCCGCCGCCCGGGAGCGCACCGTGCCGTTGACCGCCCCGTACGGCGGGCGCAGGCACGTCGGGGTGTGCCCCGCCCGGGCACGGATGGCCCGGTCGGTGTCGCCGACCTGGGAGTTGAAGGAGGAGCCGGAGAGCCGGCGCAGGTCCGGGTGCGACCAGGAGTGGTTCTGCACGCTGTGGCCCTGCCGGGCGACCTGGGCGGTGAGCGAGGGGTGGGCGGCGACGTTCTCGCCGAGCTCGAAGAAGGTCGCGCGGACTCCGTAGCGGTCGAGGATCGAGAGGATCCTCGGGGTGTAGGCCGGGCTGGGGCCGTCGTCGAAGGTGAGGTAGACGACCTTGGCGCCGCCCTTGCCCCCGGAGGGACCGGCAGCCTCCGCGGTGTCGGCCGGCACCGCGACCACCGCACCCGCCGCCAGCGCGGCGACGGCGAGCGCGCCGACCACCGCCCGGAGCCGCCCACCCGCCCGCCGTCCAACTCCACTACGCCCAAAGGCTGGTAAGGCCATGCCGCCCCCTGGTGTCGGAACTGCCGTGTACCGACCAGTCTGCGCCGCCGACCGCCGGCACCGCGACCAACCCGAGGGCGAAGGGGGACGAAATCGGCCAGCCGGACCACCGCCCTTGACCTGCCCTCCAGCGGTTCCTGAGCGGACCGGCGGACGCACACCGGCAGGACGGACCCGCACCGGAGCCGTGACGAAAAGCTGTGGCGCGACGGCGAGGGCGGGCGCTATGCTCCCCGGCGATGAACACTTTCGCTGCTCTCGGATCGGAGGTCCCGTTCGCCAAAGGTGAGTGCTGATGCTCACTCACACCGCGAACGAGGATGACTCCCGCTTCTCCTTCTGGCGGCGCGTACGCGAGTACGCCGTGCCGCCCTCCATGATCGAAACCGCCACCGCGCGCCGACTCGCCGGTGACTGGGCCGGGGCCTGCGCCGCCGCCAACGTCGAGGTCGACTTCCGCCTGCGGGACGTCGCGCACGCCCACGGGCACGCACTGGCCGAACGGGTACGTGAGGACCTGCGTCGCCTGGCGCCGGACCTGCTGCGCTGGCACCTGCCGCGCACCGCCCCCGCCGGACTGCTGCGCGCCGGTCTGACCGTACCGCTCGCCCGCTATCCGGGCGAACGGCCGCTGCACCTCGTCGTCCGGACGCCGCCCGCCTGGGCGGAGTACGGGCAGCGGATCGGCCTGGCGCTCTGGGACGGTTCGGATCCCGGCCCGGCCCCGCACCCCCATCCGCGCCCCAGCCGCCGGTACCGGCTCGACCTGCACCGGCACCTGTGGGACGCGGACCGCAGCGGGGAGTTGGCGGCGCGAGCCGGCTCCCTCCCGCCAACTGGGCCACCGCACAGCGGAGTCGGGCCCCACGGGCTGCGTCGGGCCGTCGACCGCTGGGCCGCCGAGGCCGAGCTGCTGCTGCACGCCGAGGGGCTCCCGCCCGGGCCCGTCGCAGTACGGCTCGGGCGCGGCGAGCGGCTGGTGCTCGGGACCGACGGCCACGCCGAAGCGGCGGTCGGGGACGTCCGGGCGCTGCCACTGCTGCCCGACGCGGCGACCTGGGTACCGCCCGACCTCGACCTGCTGCACAGCGGCGAGCTCGACGCCGACCGGCTGCACCCACTGGTCGCGGCCGCGCTGGCACCCGGCCACCGACCCCGGCAGGAGGACCGACCACCCGCCGGGCAACGGCTGGTGGAGTGCCGGGGCGCCCGGCACCGGATCGCCGTGGTCGACGGGGTGCTGACCGCACTCGACCACGACCCGGAACAGCTGCGCCGCGAGGAGCTGCTGGCCGCGCTGTCCGGCACCCCGCTGCCCTGCCTGCGCGCGATCGACCAGGCGCACCGCGATCCGGCCGAACTGGACGACGTGCGCCAGCGGTTGAACCACGGCGACACCGCCGGAGCCCTGGCCGTGGTGGAGGACCTGCTCGGCCGACAGGCGGCACTGCGCGAGGGCCCGCTGCGGGAGGAGCTCGCGGCGGCCGCCGAGCGCCGGGTCGCCTACGGCCTCTACCGCTCCGGCCTGACCGTCGACCGGCAGGCCAGGACTGCGAAGCCCCTGACCCACTACGACTTCTACCGGTTCGGCCTGCCCCGACACCGGGGCCGCAGCCACGCGTTCCCGCGGCCCCCGCACACCGCCGCCCGCTGATCCACTCGAAACCGCGTACCGCCGCCCGCTGATCCGCCGATCCGCGAGAAACCCGCGCACCGCCACGCTCGGAACCCACTGACGTCCTCCGACCTCCAAAGGTGATCACCCATGCCCGTGACCATGTCCACCCCCGCCACCCCCGCCCGCCTCGACGTCGCCCGCCGGCTCCTCGACCTGCTCGCCGACACCCGCACCGAACCCCGCCCGGACGACCAACTGGAGGCGCTCACCCTGGCGGTGGCCGCGGACCTGCCCGTGCTGCTCTGGGGCGAGCCCGGCATCGGCAAGACCGCCGCCCTCAACCAGCTCGCCGAGGCCCTGGACCTGCCACTGACCACCGTCATCGCCAGCGTCCACGAGCCCTCGGACTTCTCCGGCCTGCCGGTCGTCGGCGACGACCCCGCGCAGCAGGGCATCCCGCTGGCCCCGCCGGACTGGGCGGTGCGCCTGGTCCGGGCCGGGCACGGGCTGCTGTTCCTGGACGAGCTGTCCACCGCGCCGCCCGCCGTGCAGGCGGCGCTGCTCCGGCTGGTCCTGGAGCGGCGCATCGGATCGCTCCAACTGCCTCCGGGCGTACGGATCGTGGCGGCGGCGAACCCGCGCTCCTCGGCGGCCGACGGGTGGGAGCTGAGCGCACCGCTGGCGAACCGCTTCGTCCACCTCCAGTGGGTGCACGACCACGAGGTGGTGGTGCGCGGCCTCGGCGGGGTGTGGCCGGTCGCCACCCTGCCGCAGCTCGATCCGGCGGAGCTGTCGGCCGCGGTCGGTTTCGCCCGCCGGGTGGTCTGCGAACTGCTCACGGTGAGGCCGGAGTTGGTGCACCGGCTGCCCACCAACGAGACCAGGCGCGGCGGTGCCTGGCCGTCCCCGCGCAGCTGGGACATGACGCTGCGGCTGATCGCCTTCGCCACCGCGGCCGGCTCCTCCCGGGAGGTGCTGTCGCTGCTGGTCCGGGGCACGGTCGGGGACGGGCCGGGGCTGGAACTGATGGCGAGCATGGACCGGATGGACCTGCCGGACCCCGAGCTGCTGCTCGCCGACCCGGCCGCCGCCGTGCTGCCCGAACGCGGGGACCTGCGCCAGGTGGTGCTGGACGGAGTGGTGGCCGCGGTGCGCAACCGGCCGGAGCGGGCGCGCTGGGACGCCGCCTGGGCGCTGCTGGTGCGGGCGATGTCGAGCGGCGCGCCGGACGTGCTGGTCGTCCCGGCCACCACGCTGGCCTCGCTGCGCCGGGAGGACTGGGAGGTCCCGGCGGCGATCGAGCACCTCGCCTCGACGGTGGCGCTGTCCCGGCGGGCCGACCGCGCCGCCGTCCGGACCGCCGCCCGCACCGACGTGACGGCCGGCCGATGAGCACGAGCCGCACGCCGAAGGGCACCGTGCCCGAGGGCAGCACGCCGCCGGGCACCACCCCCACCGGCGACACCCCGCCGGACACCGGCTGGAACACCCGGACCCGGCCCGCCGCCACACCGCTGGACGTCCGCAGGCGCGGCAAACCGCTGACCGCCCGCCCCCTGGTCGTACCGCTACCCGTACCGCGGTCCCCAGCACTGTCCGCACGGGCGCGGAAACCGGTGCCGGAGCCGGTGGACGCGCGTCAGGCGAGCGCGCGCCCGCTGGACCGCGACAAGCTGTACGCCGCCCGGCTCCAGGCCGCCCGGGCCCGCCCCTACCTGGCGACCGCGCTGTTCGCCCTCCACCTGGTGGAGGACCGCCAGGTCCCGACCATGGCCGTGGACCGCCACTGGCGCTGCTACGCCTCCCCCGCCTTCGTCGACCGCACCCCCGTGGAGGACCTCGCCTCGATCTGGGTCCACGAGGTCTCGCACCTGCTGCGCGACCACCACGGGCGCAGCGACCGCCTGGCCCGCGTCCTCGGGCTGACCGAACCGGCGGACCGGCTGCGGATGAACATCGCCGCCGACTGCGAGATCAACGACGACGCCTTCGGCGACGGCCTGGTCACGCCCGCGGGCGCACTGACCCCGAAGCTCCTCGACCTGCCCGGGGGCGAGCTGATGGAGGACTACGTCCGCAGCTTCCGCTTCGACCTGCGCCGGCTGAACCTCGCCTGGCTGGACTGCGGCAGCGGCGCCGACGGCGTGGACCGCCCCTGGGAGCTGGGCCCGGACGGCGCCCACGGGCTGACCGCCCAGGAACAGGACGCGGTCCGCTTCCGGGTCGCCGAGGGCATCCGGGGCCGCCCGGGGAACGCCCCGGCGGGCTGGCGGCGCTGGGCCGAGGAGGCGTTCCACCCGCCGCAGCCGTGGCGCCAACTCCTGGGCGCGGCACTGCGCTCGGCGGTCTCCGGGCCGGGCGCGGGCGGGGACTACAGCTACGGCCGTCCGGCCCGCCGCGCGGTCTCGCTGCCGGGCGTGGTGCTGCCGAGCCTGCGGCGGCGCCCGCCCCGGGTCTCGGTGGTGATCGACACCTCGGGGTCGGTCTCGGACCAGGAGCTGGGCAGTGCGCTGCTGGAGGTCGCGGCGATCGGCCGGGCGGTCGGCGGCCGGCACGACCTGGTCACCGTGCTGTCCTGCGACGCGGCCCCGCAGTCCGTCGGCGCGCTCTGCCGCGCGGCGGGCGTTCCGCTGGTCGGCGGCGGCGGGACGGACCTGCGGACGGGCTTCGCGGCGGCGCTGCGGACCAGGCCGCAGCCGGACGTCGTCGTGGTGCTGACGGACGGGCAGACGCCCTGGCCGTCGGTCGCGCCCTCCTGCCGTACGGTGGTGGGCCGGTTCCGGCGCGGGGCCCGGTACAGCGAGAACAACGGCGAGTACCGGCCGGGCGCACCGCCGAGCTGGGCCCGGGTGGTCGACATCGGCTGAGGGGCGCGACGAGAGGAGATCCCCGTGCACGACGACGGGCTGACCGCGAACCCGGAGCAGGGCCCGGACGAACACACCGCCGGGACGGCCCCCAGCGGCCCTGTGCTGGACCTCCTGGCCGAACACGGACGCACCCGGCGGATCCGCACCACGGCCACGGCCCGGCTGCACCGGCGCTGAGCCACCGCCCGGCGAGGGCGCCCCAGCACGGCGAAGCCGGCCCCGGCAAGGGTGTCGGCCCAGCCCGGGGCGTCCGAGAACTCCTCCGTGCAGTGGCACCGCCGGTCCGGAACGAAGGCGAAGCTCAGGACGTACCACCCGTCGAACGGCGGCCGGCCCCCGGATCGGAGCTGGCCGACCGCCGCCCGGCGGGCACCGTCAGCCGACCATGGCCGCCAGCACGCTGCGCCAGTCCTCCCCCGGCTCCGGCTGGAGCGCGGCCGCGAGGGTGTCCGCCCGGTAGTGCCACGGGCGCCACAGCTCGGGGTCGGCGTCGGGGCGCAGGTCCAGGGTGCTGTCCGAGCCGAGCAGCCGGATCAGCTCGGTCCCGAACTCCGCCCAGGAGACGTGCCCGGTGATCGCGTTGACGATCCGGCCGGCGGCGGGGCTGTCGGGCAGGGCACAGGCGGCGAGGGCGCGGGCCAGGGCGGCGGAGTGCACCCAGGCGGCGCCGTTCCACTGCTCCGGCTCGCCGTCGGCCGCGGCCGGCAGGGCGATCGGCCGGCCGGCCAGGGCGGCCTGGTAGAGGTCGCCGGTGGAGCCCCAGCGGAGCTGGTCGCGCAGGCGGTGGTGCGGGCCCCAGACGATGGGGGCGCGCACCACGGTGGCCGGGCCGTGGCCGGTGGCCTCGGCGGTCTCGAACAGCATCCGCTCGCAGTCGAGCTTGGCCTGCCCGTAGGCGGTGACGGGTGCACCGCTGGGGCC
Source organism: Kitasatospora sp. NPDC029367 (assembly GCF_055569135.1). Taxonomy (NCBI): domain Bacteria; kingdom Bacillati; phylum Actinomycetota; class Actinomycetes; order Kitasatosporales; family Streptomycetaceae; genus Kitasatospora; species Kitasatospora sp. NPDC029367. The sequence continues at coordinate 60,107 of NZ_JBVHYH010000023.1, read as the reverse complement.
TCCCTCGGCGACCTCGGTGCCGGGCGGGCGCCCGTAGGCGTCGATGCTGCTGACGAAGACGAACGGGCCGCCGGACCAGCCGTCCAGCAGGGCCCGCATGGCGGCCCGGTCGACCTCGTGCTCGGTGAAGGTGCAGGCGGCGTGGATGACGGCGTCCACGCCCTTGACCGCGCGCTCGAGGCTGTCGAGGTCGGCGAGGTCGCCCTCGGCGATCTCGGCGCCGTGCAGGGCCGGCAGGTGGGCCGACTCGGGGCGGACCAGGACGCGTACCGGCCGCCCCTGGGCCATCAGTTCCTGGAGCACGGCGGCACCGACGCCGCCGGTGGCGCCGGTGAGCAGCACGGTGCCGGTGCGCGGCTCGGTGCTGTGGAAGCCGTCGACGCGGGTGAGGGCGGCGCGGCGCTCCTCCTCGCGGGCGGCGAGCAGGGCCGCGAGGGCGCGCGGGGTGCGGTGCTCCAGGATGTCGAGGCCGGTGAGCGGCACGCCGACGCGGGTGCGCAGGCGTTCGGCGAGCTGGACGGCGACCAGCGAGTAGCCCCCGAGGGCGAAGAAGTCGCCGTCGGCGGGCGGGACGCTGCCGAGCAGTTCGCCGAAGGCGGCGCGGACCAGGTCGAGCGGGCCGGTCGCCGCCGTCGCCCGAGCCGCCGTGGCCCGATCCGCCGTGGCCCGATCCGCCTCCGCAGCGCCCGAGCCACCGGGAGCCGCCGCACCGGCGGCGCCGGGCAGCCGCCCGCGGTCGACGGCGCCGTCCGCGCCGCGCGGGATGCGGTCCAACAGGGTGACGGCCAGCGGGAGTTCGGCGGCGGGGACGGCGGCCCGGAGCAGGGCGCGCAGGTCGGTGCCGCTGGGGGCGACCGCGCCGCGCACCACCGCGTAGGCGAGCGGCGGGCCGTCGGCGGTCTCCACCAGGGCGGCGTCGGCTACCCCGGGGTGGGCCGCGAGGGCCGCCAGCACCGGGTGCCGGTCGGCGCGGACCAGCGGTTCGCCGGGGAGTTCGGCGAGCGGGCGGTCCGGGTCCTCGACGGCCGCGCGGAGCACGGCGGCGAAGGCCTCGGCCAGCCGGGCGGCGGTGGCGCCGTCCAGGGCCGCGTGGTCGTGCTGGACCAGGCAGCGCGGCCGCGGCCCCTCCTCCAGCACCAGGGTGAGGTCGAACTTGGCGAGTTCCAGGTCGACGTCGACGTGTTCGGCGTCCAGGCCGGGCAGCGTCAGGGCGGTCGCGGGCTGGACCAGGTCGCAGCTGGCCGACAGCAGCGGGGTGCCGTCCGCGCCGCGTGCCGCCGCGCCGAGCCGCTCGACCACCAGGTCGAAGGGCACCTGGTGGTGCTGCTGGGCCTCCAGCAGGGCGCCGCGCACCAGGGCGATGGCCTCGGCGAAGGAGGCGTCCCCGGCCGGTTCGGCGCGCACCGCGAGGGTGTTGACGCCCAGGCCGACCGTGCGGCGCAGTTCGGGGCGGGCCCGGTGGCCGCTGGCGCAGCCGAGGGTGAGGTCGTCCTGGCCGGCGGCGGTGCGCAGGGTGGCGAAGGCGGCGGTGAGGACGACGGCGAACAGGGTGGCGCCGTGCCGGGCGCCGAGCTGCCGCAGGCCCTCGACGGTGGCGGGGTCGAGCGGCACGGCGTGCAGGCCGGCCCGGCGGTCGCGGGCGCCGGGGGCGACCGGCCGCAGCAGCGGCAGCGGGCGGGCACCGGCCAGCCGGGCGGCGAGGGCGTCGGCGGCGGCGGTGAGTTCGGCGTCGCGGGCGCGCTCCTGGCGGGCGTACTCGGCGTACGGCATGCCGGGCGCCGGGAGCCGGGGCTCGACGCCGTCGCGGGCGGCGGCGTACAGCTCGGCGAGGTCGGCGGCCAGGACGGGCAGCGAGCCGCCGTCGACGGCGATGTGGTGGATCGTCAGCAGCAGGGTGTGGTCCTCGGGCTCGTGCCGCAGCAGCAGCGCGCGCAGCACCGGGCCTTCGGTGAGGTCGAAGGGGCGGGCGGCCTCGGCGGTCAGCTGCTCGGTGCCGTCGCCGGTGGCGTCCAGGACGGCCAGCGGGACGGGACCGGCCGGTTCGAGGTGCTGGTACGGCTGTTCGCCGCGGCGCGGGTAGCGGGTGCGCAGCACGGCGTGCCGCTCGGTGAGGCCGGTGAGCGCGGTGGCGAGGGCGGCTTCGTCGAGCGGTCCGCGCAGCCGGGTGGCGATCGGGACGTTGTAGAGGGTGCCGCCCTGGCCGAGCTGCTCCATCAGCCACATCCGCTGCTGGGCGTGGGAGAGCGGGGCCGGGCCGGCGTCGACGTCGTCGGCGGCGGCCGGGCGCTGCGGGGCGAGGGCGGTGCGGCGGTTGCGGGCGCGCCGCAGCAGGTCGTTCTGGTCGTTGCTCATCGCTGGGGTGCTCCCTGGGTGTCGTCGGCGTCCCGCAGGGCGCGCTCCAGTAGTTCGGCCTGGCCGGCCACGGTGGGGTGGCCGAGGAAGTCGGCGAGGGACAGGTCGATGCCGAACTCCCCGGCCAGGTCGTCGACGACCCACATGGCGAGCAGCGAGTGCCCGCCCTCGGCGAGGAAGTCGGCGGCCGGATCGGTGATCGGGCGTTCCAGGGCGCGGCTCCAGGCCTCGGCGACGACCTGCTGGATCGGGGTGAGTTCGGCCGCCGCGCCGGTGTGCTCCGCCGCCGCGCTCGGGCGCTCCGCCGCCGGGTCCGGGGCGGCGGCGAGCGCGCGGCGGTCGACCTTGCCGTTGCCGGTGAGCGGCAGGGCGGGGAGGACGGTCCAGGCGGTGGGCACCAGGTGGGCGGGCAGTCGCTCGGCGAGCCGGGTGCGCAGGGTCTCGGCGGCCGCCCCGGCGCCCTCGGCGAGGACGACGCAGGCGGTGAGCGCGGCGTCGGCCTGTCCGGGGCGGCGGACCACCACGGCCGCCTCGGCGACCTCGGGGAACCGCAGCAGGGCCTGCTCGACCTCGCCGGGCTCGATCCGGAAGCCCCGGACCTTCACCTGGTCGTCGGTGCGGCCGTGGAACTCCAGTGCGCCGTCGGGGCGTTGGCGCACCAGGTCGCCGCTGCGGTAGGCCCGGCCGCTGCCGGGGAGTTCGCGGAAGCGCTCGGCGGTCAGCTCGGGCCGGTTGAGGTAGCCCTGGGCGAGCCGCCCGCCGCCGATCCACAGTTCGCCGACCTCGCCGGGCGCGACCGGGGCGAGCCGCTCGTCCAGGACGAGGGTACGGGCGCCGCCGAAGGGGCGTCCGATCGGGACGGGCCCGCCCGCGCAGTCGGCGGGGGTGATCCGGTGGGCGGTGGTGAAGGTGGTGGCCTCGGTGGGCCCGTAGACGTTGTACAGCTCCAGCCAGGGGAAGGCCCGCAGCACGGCCCCGGCGTACTCGGCGGCGAGCGCCTCGCCGCCGACGGCCAGGGTGCGGAGCACGCCGAAGATCCGGGACTCCTTGGCGGCCAGGTGGTGGAAGAGCGCGGTGGTGAGGAAGGCGGTGGTGGCGCCGAACCGCTCGACGTCGCGGACGAGTTCCTCGGCGCTGGGCCGTTCGGTCGGGGAGACTGCGACGGCGGCGCCGTGGGCGAGCGGCGCCCACAGTTCGAAGGTGGCGGCGTCGAAGGAGGGGGTGGAGTGGAAGAGCACCCGGTCGCGCGGGCCGAGGGCGAGCCCGTCGGGGGCGGTGACCAGGTCGGTGACGGCGCGGTGCGGGACGAGCACGCCCTTGGGGCGGCCGGTGGAGCCGGAGGTGTAGTAGAGCAGGGCGGGCGCGTCCGGCTCGGCGGCGTCGGGCACCGCCGCGCCGGTCTCCTCGGTGCCGCGCTCGGTGAGCACCAGGGTGCGCTCGGCGGGCAGTCCGGCGTCGGCGAGCAGCGCCTTGTCACCGAGGACGAGGCGGACCTCCGCGTCGGCGGTCATCTCGGCGATGCGCGGGCGCGGGTAAGCCGGGTCGAGCGGGACGACGAGGCCGCCGGCCCGCCAGACGGCGAGCTGGGCGACGGCGAACCTGGCCGAGCGGGCGCACAGCAGGCCGACGGCACTGCCGGGGCCGATCCCGCGCGCGGCCAGGACGGCGGCCAACCGGCCGGCGGCGTCGTGGAGTTCGCGGTAGGTGAGGTAGGTGGCGCCGTCGGTCAGGGCGAGCGCGCTCGGGTGCTGCTCGGCCTGCCGGGCGACCAGCGCGGGGAGGGTGGGGAGGACGGGCGTCATGGCTGGGTCCCTTCCGGGCGCCCCGGCGCTGGGGCCGGGGCGCCGCTGTTCAGATCGGGAGGTGCGACGGGGGCGCGGCGGGGGCGGAGCCGTCCCGTACACAGAGGGCCGGACGGGGCCCGGTGCACGGGACAGCTCCGGGTCCTCAGGCGAGGGACGCGCTGGGCATCCGCTCCTCGACGAGCCGTGCGACCGCCCGCAGATCGGGCTGGCGCAGCAGCAGCGGGGCGCGCAGCCGTACGCCGTACTCCCCCTCCAGGGACTCCAGCAGTCGGGCGGCGGCCAGCGAGTTGCCGCCCGACGCCAGGAAGTTGTCGCCCGGGCCGAGGTCGGCACGGCCGAGCAGCTCACGGCAGAGCTTCACCAGGGTGCGCTCGACCGCGGTGTCGCCGTCCTCGCCGACGGCCGCCGGGGCGGTGGGCTCGGCGGCGAGCGCGGCGAGCAGCGCCGCGCGGTCCACCTTGCCGTTGGGGTCCAGCGGGAAGGTGTCGACCAGCCGTACGGCCGAGGGCACGGCCTGCTCGGGCAGCCAGGGCCGGACGGCCTCCAGCAGGCTCGCGGTGTCGGCGTCGGCCTCGGCCTGGAGGAAGGCGAGCAGCCGGACGCCGCCGGTGGCCGCGGTCTCGGCGGCGACCACGGCGCGGCGCACCCGGTCGTCGCGCTCGAAGGCGGCCTCGACCTCGGCGGGTTCGATCCGTACCCCGCTGACCTTGACCTGGTCGTCCAGTCGGCCGTGGAACTCCAGCACGCCGTCGGCGCGCATCACCACCCGGTCGCCGGTGCGGTAGACCCGGTCGGTGCCGTCCACGCCGGGGGGCGCCTGGACGAAGCGGCGGGCGGTCAGCTCGGGGTCGAGGTAGCCGGCGGCCAGGCCCCGGCCGCCGATCCGCAGCTCGCCGGCCGTCCCTCTGGGCACCGGGTCGCCCTGCTCGTCGGTGACCAGCAGGACGGCGCCGGGGATCGGCAGGCCGATCGGCGGCGCGCCGGCGCCGTGGTCGCCGCCGGGCGCCATGGTGTGCACGGTGGTGGCGACGGTGGCCTCGGCGGGGCCGTAGGCGTTGTGGACGGTCGCGGTGACCTCCGGCCCGGGGGCGCGGCGCAGCCGGTCGCCGCCGACCACCAGGTGGCGCAGCGCCAGCCCGGCGGGCCAGGGCCGGTTGAGGATCGGCTCGGCCAGCGGGGTGGGCAGCAGGGAGACCGTGATGCCCGCCTCGCGCCACCAGTCGGTGAGCGCGCCGGAGTCCCAGCGGACGCTCTCGGGGGCGACGACGAGCGCGGCGCCGGAGGTGAGGGTGGCCCACAGCTCCATCACGTGCGGGTCGAAGGCGACGCCGACCAGCAGGCTGTGCCGCTCGCCGGGGCCGAGGCCGGTGAGCTCGCGGTACCAGTGCAGCAGCGCGCCGAGCGCCGGTTCGGTGACGGCGACGGCCTTGGGGGTGCCGGTGGAGCCGGAGGTGAGCACGGCGTAGTGGGTGCCGACCGGCACGCTCACCTGCTCACCGGGCGTCAGGGCGGCCAGCAGGCCGGGGGTGGGCAGCCCAGGGGTGGTCGGGCCGGGGCTGGGCAGGTCGAGTTCGAGGCGCTCGCCGCCGGGCGGCAGCACGGCGGCCTCGCCGATCAGACAGGCCGGGCGCAGCTGCTCGGCGACGGCCTGGAGGCGCTTCTCGCCGGGGCGCGGGCCGAGCGGCAGGTGGACGGCGCCGAGCTTGGCTATCGCCAGGGTGACGGCGGCCAGCTCCGCCGAGTGGCCGAGGCAGACGCCGACCAGGTCGCCGGCGCCGACCTTGCCGCGCAGGGACTCCGCCACGGTGTCGGCGAGGCGGTCGAGTTCGGCGTAGCCGAGGGTGCGCCCGCCGTCGATCAGGGCGGGCGCCTGCGGGGTGCGGTGCGCCCAGGTGGTGAACAGGTCGAGGACCGCGCCGTCCTGGTGCGGGCGGCCGTAGCCGATGCTCAGGGATTCCATCATCGTCTCCAGATGCGTGCGTGACGTCAGTTCAGGCCCATGGAGCGGGCGATGATCACCTTCTGGACCTCGGAGGTCCCTTCGATGATCGTCGTCATCCGGACGTAGCGGTACAGGAATTCCAGGGGGTGGCCACGCACCCAGCCGGTGGCGCCGTGGACCTGGAGCGAGCGGTCCACCGCGCGGACGGCGGTCTCGGAGGCGGTGAGCTTGGCGAGCGCCGCGTTCTCGGGCGCCTCGGTGCCCTCGTCGACCAGCCGGGCGCAGGCGAGGGTGAGCAGCTTGGCGCACTCCACCTCGGCGCGGGTGGTCACCAGGTGCTCCTGGATGTGCTGGTACTCGCCGATCACCTTGCCGAAGGCGCGCCGCTCGCGGGCGTACTCGACGCCGATCCGCAGCGCGTACTCGGCGATGCCGTTGCACATCGCGGCGACCACCAGGCGGCCGCGGGAGAGGCTGTCCATGGCGAGGGCGGTGGCCGCGGCGATGCCCTCCTCGCCGCCGATCACGGCCTCCGGGCCGACGGTGACCCCGTCCAGCAGCAGCTCGAACAGCGGCTCGCCGGACATCCCCTCGTAGCGCTGGCCGATCCGCAGGCCGGGCTGGTCCATCGGCAGCACGAAGGCGGTCGCGCCGGCGGTCGGGCCCTTGCCGTCGCCGAGGTCGGTGGCGGCCACCACCAGGGCGATCCCGGCGTGTTCGGCGTTGCTGACGAAGGTCTTGCGCCCGTTCAGCACCCAGCCGTCGCCGGTGCGCACGGCGGTGGTGGTGAGGTGGAAGGCGTCCGAGCCGGCCTGCGGCTCGGTGAGCGCCAGGCAGCGGGTCTGCTCGCCGCGCACCAGCGGGATCAGGTGCCGCTCGATCTGCTCGGGGGTGCCGTGCCGCAGCAGCGGGCTGGGCCCGTCGGAGCCGGCCAGCGCGTAGGGGGCGAGCACGCAGCCGCTGCGTCCGGCGGCGTGGTGCAGCAGCACCACGGCGGTGAACGGCATGTCGGCGCCGCCGAGTTCCTCGGGGTAGTCGCCGGCGTAGAAGCCGAGCGCGGCGGAGCGCTTGCGGACGTAGGCCCGCAGGTCGCCCGGGACCTGGTCGGCGGTCTCCGGCAACTCGGCGGCGAGCGGGACGAGTTCGCGGCGGATGAAGCTCTCGAAGGCGTCCACGAGCTCGCGGTGGCCGTCCTCCAGGACGGCGGAGGGGGCGGTCACTTGACGTCTCCGGTGAGGACGCGCGCCTGGTCGGCCAGGACGGCGTGCCGGAACAGGGTGCGCAGCGGCGGGCGGCTGCCCAGGTGGGGCTCCAGGAAGGCGGCGAGCTGGGCGGCGAGCAGCGAGTGGCCGCCGACCTCGAAGAAGTGCGAGTCCGGGCCGAAGCGGTCGTGGCCGAGCACCTCGCGCCAGGCGGTGGCGATCAGCTCCTGGCCGGGGTCGGTGAAGGCGCTGGGCGTGCGCTCCTGTTCCCGCTCGGCGGGGGCTTGGTCGGCCAGCCGGGCGAGGGCGGCGCGGTCGGGCTTGCCGCCGGGCAGGGTGGGCATGGCGGCGACGGCCGTCCAGGTGGCGGGGACGAGTCCGCCGGGCAGCCGGCGGGCCAGCGCGTCGTGCAGGGCGGCCTGGTCGGGGCGGTCGGCGCCCTCCAGGAAGCCGACCAGCCGGGGGCCGGTCTGCGGGTCGTGGTGCAGCAGCACCGCGCAGGAGCGGCCGCCGAGTTCGGCGGAGGCGGCGGCCTCGATCTCCTCCAGTTCGATCCGGTGGCCGCGCAGCTTGACCTGGTTGTCGGCGCGGCCGAGGAAGCGCAGGCGCCCCTCGGTGTCGCGGTAGCCGCGGTCGCCGGTGCGGTAGACCCGGGCGCCGTCGAGGCCGGGTACGGTGATGAAGCGGGCCGCGGTGGGCTCCGGCAGGCCGACGTAGCCTTCGGCCAGCAGGCCGCCGCTGACGGCGAGTTCGCCGACGCAGCCGTACGGGAGCGGGCGCAGCGTCTCGTCCAGGACGTGCAGGCGCACGCCGTCGAGTTCGGCGCCGAGCGGGATCTCGCCGTCCTCGGCGACGTCCTCGGCGGTGACCCGGTGGACGGTGGAGGTGACGGTGGCCTCGGTGACGCCGTAGGCGTTGAGCACCGTGGTGGCCTCGGTCAGCCCGGCCAGGGCGCGGGCGGGCAGCCGCTCGCCGCCGAGGACGAGCAGGCGCGGCGTCCAGCGGCCGTCGCGCAGCGCCTCGCGCAGGTCCTCGCGGACCGCGAGCAGGTAGCTGGTGGGCAGGTTGGCGACGGTGACGCCGCGGGCGGCGAGCACGGCGACCAGCTCGGGCCCGGTGGGCACCTCGCGCTGCGGCACGACCAGGGCGGCGCCGACCGCGAGGGCGGGCAGCACCTCCTCCAGCGACACGTCGAAGGAGGGCCGGGCGAACAGCAGCACCCGGTCGGCGGCGGTGAGTTCGTAGCGGGCGGCGATCGCGGCGACGTACCCGGCGAGGGCGTCGCGGCCGACCAGGACGGGCTTGGGCACGCCGGTGGAGCCGGAGGTGTGGATGACGTACGCGCCGCCCTCCAGGACGGCGGCGGGCTCGGCCTTCGGGAAGGCGGGGCCGTCCAGCAGCGCCGGGGTGACGCCCTCGGCGGGCAGCGCGAGCGCGCTCTGCCGGGTGGCGAGGACGAGCGCGGGGGCGAGCCGCTCCAGCAGCAGGCCGAGCCGGGCGGCCGGGTCCTCGGTGGACAGCGGCGCGTGGACGGCGCCCAGGCGCAGGCAGGCCAGCAGGGCGACCACGCTGTCGGTGCCGCGCGGCAGCACGGCGGCCACCGGCTGGCCGGCGGTGACTCCGGCGGCGCGCATCCGGTCGGCCAACTCGCCGACGCGGCGGTCCAGTTCGCCGTAGGTGATCCGCTCGGTGCCGGCCAGCAGGGCGAGCGCGGTGGGGTCGTGGGCGGCGGCCGGGTCGAGTCCGACCGGGACGACCGGGGTGGCGGGCTCGGCCGCGGGCTCGGGGGCCAGCGCGGCGAGCACCGTCTCCGGGTCGTCCAGGTAGCGGCGCAGCAGCTCCAGCAGGCGCTCGGACAGCAGCACGGCCCTGGCCTCGCCGAACAGGTCGGCGTCGTAGTCCCAGATCAGGGTCATCCCGGCGGCGCCGTGCTTCTCGCCGACCACCCGGCGGTCGTCGGGCAGCAGCACCAGGTCGAGGTCGAAGCGGGTGGTGCCGGTGTTGAAGCCCTCGTACAGCGAGACGTCGAGCCCGGGGGCCTGGACGTCGGGCAGCGCGGCGTCGTGGGCGCTGAACATCACGTTGAACAGCGGGTTGTCGGCGCCGCCGGTGTGCAGGCCGAGCCGGCGGGTGAGCTCCTGCACCGGCAGGTCCTGGTAGGGCAGGGCGCGCATCAGGACGTCGGTGACCTCGTCGACGGCCTCGGTGCCGGAGGCGGCCGGGTCGAGCCGCAGGCGCAGCGGCACGGTGTTGACGAACATGCCGACGGTGCCCTCGAAGCCCTCGGGGCGGTTGCCGACGGCGGTGCCGACGGTGACCTCGCGGTGGCCGCTGTGCCGGCGCAGCAGTTCGGCGAACAGGGCGAGCAGGGTGCTGAACGGGGTGTGGCCGTCGGTCCGGCTGCGCTCGCGCAGCCGCTCGGCGAGGTCGGCGCCGATCGACTGGCGCAGCTGCCCGCCGCGGTGGCGGCGCTCGACCCCGGGGTGGGCCAGCCCGGGCAGGGTGACCTCGCGCGGGGCGTCGGCCAGCTCCTTGGTCCAGAAGGCGAGGGCGCGCTCGCGGGCCTGCGGGTCGGCCTCGGTGCGGGCGTGCTGCTCGTACGAGGGGGCGGTGGCCAACTCGTAGGACTCGCCGAGGACGTGGGCGCGGTAGACGGTGAACAGGTCGCGCAGGAAGATCGCGAAGGAGTGGCCGTCGTGGACGAGGTGGTGCTCGACGTGGATCAGCCGGTGGTGGTCGTCGGCGAGCCGGACGAGGTGCCAGCGCAGCAGCGGCGCCCGCTCGGTGTCCAGCGGCTCCTCGGCCTCCGCGGCGAGCAGGGTCCGGAACTCGGCCTCCGGGTCGGCCTCGGCGGTGAAGTCGCTGTGCCGCAGCTCCGGCCGGCAGTCCTCGGCGACCCGCTGGCCGGGGAGGCCCTCCGCCCGGGGCACCAACTCCAGGCGCAGGCCGGGGTGCTGGTCCAGTACGGCGGTGAGGCCGGCGTGCAGGGCGTCCCGGTCGAGGGTTCCCCACAGGTCGAGGACGCCGGTGAAGTTGTAGGCGCGGCTGCCCGGCTGCATCTGCTCGTGCAGCCAGACGATCTCCTGCGAGGGAGAGAGTGCGAACATGGGTGATTCCCTTGTGTGGTGGGCGTGTCGGCACTGCGGTGGCCGGGCGCGGGCGTGGGGTGGTCCCGGCGCGGCCGGTGGGGGCCGGACCGCACCGGGGTGGGGGCGCGGCCCGGGGGTCCTGGGAGGTGGAGGCGGTCCTGGAAGGTGGAGGTGGTCCTTGGAGTGGTTGTGGTCCCTGGAGTTGGTGGTCCTGTGAGGTGGATGTGGCCCTTGGGGAGGATGGGGTCTGAGGGGCCGTAGCGTCTAGAGGTGACGGCGCAGCACGGCCAGCAGCTCGGCGAAGGCGGCCTCGGCGTCGGCGGCCGGGAAGCGCTCGTCGTCCCAGGCCAGGCGCACCGTCAGCTCCTCGCCGTGGGAGGCGGAGACGGCCGTCGGCGCGGCCAGCGGGCGCCCGGCGAGGTGGACCTCGCGGCCGGGGACGCCGCCGAGCACCAGCGGCGGGCGGCGCTGGAGGTCCTCGAAGGTGAGCATCGCGTCCAGCCCGCCGGACCAGGGCGATCCGGCGACCCGGGCGGCCCGGACCACCTCGTCGAAGGGGGTTCCGGCGTGGTCGAGGTCGTCCCACCAGTCGTCGCAGAGCGCTTCCAGGTCGGTGGCGGGCCGGGTGGGCACGGCGTGCACCAGGGTGTTGAGGAAGCAGCCGAGCGCGGCGGGCGCGCCGGGCGGGCGGCCGCCCCACGGATAGCCGAGCGCCAGCGGGCCGTCCGCGCGGTGCAGGCGCCTGGCGGCGGCGCCGACGGCGTCCAGCAGGGCGGGGAAGATCGCGCCCCGGGCGCTCGCCGGGACGGCGGGCAGCCGCTCGACCAGCATGCCGGTGGTCCGCGCGGCGCCGCCGCCCGCCCCGGTCAGGCCGCCGAGCCGGCGCCCCCAGTGGGCCTGGGCGGCGGGCCCGGCGGCGGACTCCTCTGCGGCCAGCTGGAGTTCGACGGCCTCCCGGAAGTCGGCGACGGCCTGCGGGCCGGGGCCGGGCGCGGACGGCTCGTCCCGCCGGTAGGCCTCGGTGAGTTCGCCGACCAGCACCCCGAGCGACTGCTCGTCGCAGGCCGCGTGGTCCAGCGCGAGGGCGAGCAGGTCCTCACCGCCGTCCGGCTCCCGGGCCACCAGCAGGCGCAGCGCGGGCCCGTCGAGCGGCCAGTCCAGCAGCGCCGCGCGCAGCGCCCGGTGGGTGCCGGCGCCGGAGTCCACCTCGATCCGGGCGACCTCGACGGAGGGGCCGCCGGTGCGCAGCACCGGGGTGCCGCGGACGGTCACGAAGGCGCCGCACAGCGCCGGGTGGGCGGCCGCGACGGCGGTGGCGGCGCGGCCCAGCCGGTCCAGGTCGAGGGCGCCGGCCGGGTAGGCGAAGAACAGCGGGGCGACGTCGGAGCGGGTCTGCGGGGCGAGTCGGCGGGTGATCAGGAACCGCCGCTGGGCGCCGGTCAGCGGGAGCAGTTCCATCGGGGAGTCGGCGGCAGCGGCGCGGTACCGGGCGAGGTAGGCGGCGGTGATGCTGGCGTGCACGGAACGGTCTCCGGTCTCCGGTGTCGGCTCGGTCGGGTCGGTCAGGTCGGGTCGGGTCGTCGGGCGATCAGGGGGTAGCGCTGGGGCTCGCCGCGGGTTGCTGGGCGTCGTCCTGGCTGCCCTGGCTGCCCTCGCTGCCCTCGCCGTCCTGGCCGCCCTCGCCGCCGGGTCCGGCCGGCGCCGTGGGCAGGTCGCGCATCCGCCGCAGCGGCGAGAGCAGCAGCGGCACCGGCACCAGCAGGAAGCCCAGTGCGCACAGCCACAGCGCGGCGCGCGGCCCGGCCCAGTCGGCGACGGCCCCGCCGCCGAGGGCGCCGATCGGCAGGGTGCCCCAGACCAGGAAGCGCATGGTGGCGTTCATCCGCCCGAGCAGTTCGGGCGGGCAGACGCTCTGCCGGAAGCTCACCTGGGCGACGTTGTAGGCGACCGCGCCGAACAGCACCACGCCGGAGCCGATGCCGAACAGCACGGCGCCGGGGCCGCCGCCGGACAGCGGCCACAGCAGCGCGAACGGCGCGGTGACCACGGTGGCCAGCCAGATCAGCCGGGCCTGCCCGACCCAGCGGGACAGCTGCCCCGCGCACAGCGCGCCCGCCAGCCCGCCGACGGCGGAGGCCGACAGCAGGGCGCCGATGGCCCCGGGCGACAGGTCGAGCACCCGTACCCAGAAGACGGTCTGAACGGCCATCAGCACGGCGGCGAACAGGTTGGACACGGCGGTGGCGGTGGCGATCGCCCGCAGCAGCGGGTGCCCGAGCACGAAGCGCACGCCCTCGGCCACCTCGGCCCGAAGCGAGCGCCCGGGCTCCGGCTCCGGCAGCTCCTCCTCGACCCGGATCCGGGCCAGCAGCAGCGCCGAGGCGAGGTAGCCGCAGGCGTCGGCCACGATGGCGAGCGGTGCGCCGAGCAGTTGGACCAGCCCGCCGCCCAGGCCCGGCCCGGCGATCTGCGCCGAGGAGCGGACGGTCTCCAGGGCGCCGTTTCCGGCGACCAGTTGCTCGCGCGGCAGGACAGCGGGCAGGAAGGACTGGTGGGCCACGTCGAAGAAGACCGTGGCCACCCCAGTGACCAGCGCGACCAGGTAGAGCTGGGGCATGGTGAGCACCCCGAAGGCCGCCGCCGGGGGGATCGAGCCGACCGCGAGACAGCGCACCACGTCGGCGCGGATCAGCACCGGGAGCTTGCGCATCCGGTCCAGCCAGGCGCCGGCCGGCAGGCCGACCAGCAGGAAGGCCGCGGTCTCGGCGGCGGTGAGCAGGCCGACCTCGAAGGGGGTGGCGTCGAGCGCCACCACCGCCACCAAGGGCAGGGCGACCAGGGTGACCTGACTGCCCGTCTGGGCCGCCGCTGCCCCGGACAGCAGGAGCCGGAAGTCGCGGTGGCCGAACAGACGGGCCTGGCGGGGGTGAGGCTTCTCGTTCATCGATGCGACTCTCGGTCACGCATTCGACACAGGGCAAGCAACAGGTCCCTTTCCGGACGTTCCCCGGCTCGGCCGGATCCCGCCACCACGGTGACCGGCCCCGGCACCTCCCTTACGAGCCCTTATCCCCCGGCGCCGCTCCCGCGTGCACCCGGCCCGGCCTGCCCGCCAAGGCCTTCACCGCTCCCCGGGGTTTCCCGGACGGCTCCCGACCAGGGCGTCCATTTCCTCGTCCGGTATCCGGACACCCGCTTTCCGGCCACCGGCCAACACCCGCCAACTTGGCCGGAATCCATGGAGTAGGCAGCTTCCGTAACCTCACCGTGATATCGGCGTAACCGTTCGGAGCCGTGCCCCGCCACTCTCGGTCGCCGCCCTCGGCCCGCCGCACTCAGCCGGCCGGGTCCACCGGAGCCAACGGAGCCACCGGAGCCACAGGGTCCGCCCGCCGGAGCCGGGTGACCGCCAGCACCGCCATGTCGTCGTCCCGCGGGCCGCCCGTCCACCGGGCCACGTCCGCCACCAGTGCCGCGACCGCCTGCCCCGCCCCCGCGAAGGGCCCGAGCGGCGCCAGTCCGCGCACCGGGTCGTAGAACTCCCCCGCCGCGTCCCGCGCCTCGGTGACCCCGTCGGTCACCAGCAGCAGCGTGCTCCCCGGCGGGAACGGCCTGGTCTCCACCTCGGGCCGGCCCGCCCCCAGCGCGCCCATGCCGAGCGGCAGCCCCGGGTCGGCCGCGTCCCACCGGCTCACCCCCGCCCCGCCGCCGTCCAGCAGGTACGGCCCGGGGTGGCCGCAGTCCACCGTCCGGGCGACCGCCTCCCCCGGCGGGAACTCCACCAGCAGCGCCGTGATGAACCCCTCCAGCCGCAGTTCCTCGCCCAGCCCGGCGCTCTCCCGGGCCAGCGTGCGCTCCAGGGCCTCCGCGAGCCCGGCGAGGTCCGGCTCCCGGTGCGCGAGCTCCCGGAAGGCCCCCAGCAGCACCGACACCGCCCCCACCGCGTGCAGCCCCTTGCCCCGCACGTCCGCGATCAGCACCCGGACCCCGTACGGAGTGGCCTGCAACGCGTACGCGTCCCCGCCGATCAGCGCCTCGTCCTGCGCCGCCCGGTAGCAGGCCGCGACCTCCAGCCCCGCCACCCGCCCCGGCGGCTCCGGCAGCACCGCCCGCTGCGCGGCCTCCGCCACCGACCGCACCCGCTCCAGCCGGCGCCCGTGCCGGGCCAGCAGCCGGTTCACCCCGATGCCCAGCAGCGCGGCGAAGGCGGTGTTGACCAGCTCCAGGTAGCCGCTCCCGGTCCCGATCGAGCCGTCCCGCGCGGAGAGCACCAGGATCCCGGCCACGTTCGCCAGCGCCACCGCGACGACGTCCCGCAGCGGCAGCAGCGCCCCGGCCAGCACGGCCGCCGCCGCCAGCATCGGGTCGCCCCAGTAGTCGGCCGGGTCCAGCGCGTCCCACACCAGCCCGCCGACGATCAGCAACCACGGCGCCAGCCGCACGTACGGCGGCCACTGCGCGGACCTCGGGGCCATCGGCCACCTGGCTTCCGTCTCGCCTGCACCCACGCGCTCGTCCGGCGAGCGGGAGGCTCCTCCGATCGTAGGCACGGAGCACGGCGCGGCGCGCGAGGTGGCGGGAAGGGCCACGGGCCCCGGCGGACGGCGGCCCCCCGGCCCCCGCCGGGCACGGAAACCAAGACCCTCGGCCCCTGCCACCGGCGGATCGAAGCTGACAAGGTGTCAGCGTCGAAGATTTTCAGCCACACCCGCCCGCGCGACCCACCCCGGGGCAGGGCCTCGACGTACCTCCGGGAAACCGCCGCGACCCGCTCACCGGACCTCCACCCGACGTACCCCGTGGCGTGAACGAGGAGGTCAGCCCGACGGCCACCTCCCCGACCAGGGCCCGGATCCCGCGCACCGGTCCACCCGTCCGCCCACGACCGACGACCCACTGTCACTCCCCGCCACCGGACCGCCACGGACCGGTGACCCTCGGAGTGGCACCCAGTGCCCAGCCGGACCGAAGCATTCCGGCCAGAAGCCGGGAGGCCCTTGTCCGGCGCGACGAATGGTCCTTACGTTGTTGACGCGACACGATCATCTTTTGGTTCACAGGGGGACAGGCACAGTGGGTTCAACTCGAACGACGCTCTCACCCGAGGCAGTTCACCCCTCGGGCGGCTGTCGCCTCCCCCGCCCCGTGTGACGGCCTAGCCCACGGGCGCCCGCCACCCGGCGCCTCCGCGCGCCCAACCCGCCCGACGGCCCCGCGTGCCCCGCGCCCCGTTCGCTCCCCGCCGTGCGGCGCCCCGCACGCCCGCCCGAGCGACCACCGTCGAGAATCCCTGAGCCGTACCCCGCGCACGCGGTCCGGGCGGTCCCCCCTGGGGCCGTCCGCCCGCGGGCTGCCGTCGCGCGCCCGGGCCGACTCCCATCATCCGGACCTTCATGCCCACCGCCCTGGGCATGCCCTTCGTGAGGACTTGACATGGAAGCGTGGCTGAGAGAGCGGAACGACACGGCGGCTCCCCTCCCGGAGGGGAGCCTCCCGCAGGTCTTCGAGAAGCAGGTGGCCGAGACCCCCGACGCCGTCGCGATCGAGGCCGCCGACGGCGAGCTCCTCAGCTACGCGGAGTTGAACACCAGGGCGGACGTGCTCGCCCGACGCCTGGCCGGGGACGGGGTACGGCCCGGGGACCGGGTCGCCGTCCTGATGGAACGCTCGGCCGCGCTGGTGGTGGCCCTGCTCGCGGTGGCCAAGACCGGCGCCGCCTACGTGCCGCTGGACCTCCGCTCGCCCGAATCCCGGCTGCGCTCGATCCTGCACCGGCTGGACTGCGCGCTGCTCCTGGTCGACGGCACGACCGAGCACCACGCCCTCGCCGCCGAGGGGCGGACCCTGCTGGTGGGCCCGGGCGCCGCGCACGACACCGCACACGACACCGTGGACGGCACTGCCCTGGACACGCCCGACACCGTGGGCACCGCAGCCACCGAGGCCGAGACGCTTCCCGGCCCCGACAGCGTGCTCTACGTGATGCACACCTCCGGTTCCACCGGCGAGCCGAAGGGCGTCCAGGTCACCCACCGCAACGTGGTGGCGCTCGCCTCCGACCGGATCTGGCGCGGCGGCGCCCACGAACGGGTGCTGTTCCACTCCCCGCACGCCTTCGACGCCTCCACCTACGAGCTCTGGGTGCCGCTGCTGTCCGGCGGCCGGGTCGTGGTCGCCCCCGAGGCGGTCAACGCCGTGCTGCTGCGCCGGCTGGTCGGCGGCGGCCGGGTCACCGGACTCTGGCTGACGGCGGGGCTGTTCGGCGCGCTGGCCGCCGGAGACCCGGGCTGCCTCAACGGGGCGCGCGAGGTCTGGGTCGGCGGCGACGTGGTCTCCCCGCTCGCGGTGTCCCAGGTGGTCGCCGCCTGCCCCGGCATCTCCCTCGTCAACGGCTACGGCCCGACCGAGACCACGACCTTCGCGACCCGCTACCGGATCCACCCGGGCCCGCCGCTGGGCGACGACGTCCCGATCGGCAGCCCGATGGACAACACCCGCGTCTACGTCCTCGACGAGAACGGCGCGCCGGTGGCGCCCGGCGTCGCGGGCCAGCTGTACATCGGCGGGGAGGGCGTCGCCCTGGGGTACGCCGCCAGGCCGGATCTCACGGAGGAACGTTTCCTCGCCGACCCCTTCGGCGCCCCCGGCGACCGCATGTACGCCACCGGTGACCTCGCCCGTTGGGGCGAGGACGGGAACCTGCGCTACCTGGGCCGCGCCGACCGCCAGGTGAAGATCAACGGGTTCCGGATCGAGCCCGGAGAGATCGAGGCCGCCGTCACCGCGCACCCGGGGATCGCCCAGGCCGCCGTCGCGGTCGAGAAGCTCGACGACGGCAGCGGGCGCATCCTCGCCTACGCCGTCGCCGCCGGCGCCGTCCCCGACCGCGAGTCGGTCCGCCGGGGCCTGACCGAGCGGCTGCCCGGGTTCATGGTCCCGGCCGAGCTGGTGTTCCTCTCCGAGCTGCCGCTCACCCGCAACGGGAAGATCGACCGCGACCGCCTCGGCGATCCGGCCCTGCGAGTCGACAGCGCCGGCGGAACGGGCCGGGCCGTCACCGGCCGGAGCGTCACCGAACTGGTCGCCGCCCAGGTCCTGGCCCGGCCCGAGGCCCCTGCCGTCCAGGACCCGGTCACCGGCGCCGCCCTGACGTACGCCCAGCTGTGGCACCGGGCCGGCACGCTCGCCGACCGGCTGGCCGCGGCCGGGGTCGGCCGGGGCGCGGTCGTCGCCGTCGACCTGGACCGGTCGGTCGAGCTGGTGGTGGCCTTCCTCGGCATCGCCCGCAGCGGCGCCGCGTACCTGCCGCTGGACGCCGGTGCCCCCGAGGACCGGGTGGCCGACATCATCACCGGCTCCGGCGCGGCCGCCGCCGTGGTCGGCAGCCGGCGGCGGATGCCCGCCGGGCTCACCGTGCTGACCGCGGACGCCGACCCGGGCACCGGCGAGCCGCAGCCCGGTGCGCCTCAGCCCGGAACGGCCCAGCCCGGACAGGCGCAGCCCGGCCCCGCACTCCCGGCGGCGGGCGGCGAGGACCCCCTCTACGTCTGCTACACCTCCGGCTCGACCGGCCGCCCGAAGGGCGTCCTGGTGCCGCACCGCGCGGTCATCCGCCTGGTCGAGGGGGCCGTCTACTGCCCGATCGAGCCCGGCGACCGGGTGGCCAACACCTGCAACCCCGCCTTCGACGTCACCACCTGCGAGATCTGGTCCACGCTGACCTCCGGCGGCACCGTCGTCCCGCTGCCGCTGCTCACCGACCTCACCCTGGACGAGTGGACGGCGCTGGTCCGCGAGGCCCGGATCGCCACGATGTTCCTCACCACCTCGCTGTTCCACACCGTGGCCTGGGAGCAGCCCGACGCCTTCGCGTCGCTGCGCAACCTGGTGGTCGGCGGCGAGCAGCTGGACCTGGCCGCGACCCTGCGGGTCCTGGCCGCCGGGCCGCCCGCCCGCCTGGTCAACGGCTACGGCCCCACCGAGGCCACCGCGTTCGCCACCTGGTTCGAGTGCACCGCCGAGAGCCTGGCCGGCCGCGAGCGGGTCCCGATCGGGCACCCGCTGCAGCAGACCACCGCGTACGTGCTCGACGACGACCTCGCCCCGGTGGCGCCGGGCGAGCCGGGCGAGCTGTGCCTCGGCGGCCCCGGCGTGGCGCTGGGCTACCTGGGCCGGGCCGAGCTGACCGCCGAGCGCTTCGTCACCGAGCCGCGCACCGGCGAGCGGATCTACCGCACCGGCGACCTGGCCCGCGAACTCCCGGACGGCGCGCTGGAGATGACCGGCCGCCGGGACCGCCAGGTGAAGCTGCGCGGGTTCCGGATCGAGCTGGAGGAGATCGAGCAGGCCGCCGTCGCGACCGGGCTCGTCGAGGCCGCCTTCGTGGAGAAGCTGGGCGAGGGCACCGCCGCCGAACTGGCCGGCTGCGCCGTGGTCGGCGCCGCGTCGGAGCCGGCCGGGGACGACCTGCCCGCGGCCCTGTCGGCCCGGCTGGCCGACCGGCTGCCCGGGTACATGGTCCCGGCGCGCTGGCTGGTCCTCTCCGAGCTGCCGATCGGCCCGACCGGCAAGGCCGACCGGGCCCGGATGCTCGAACTCCTGGAGCAGGCCGGGACGGCGGCCGCCCCCGCCGGGCAGCCGGACGCCCCGGGGCGCGAACTGACCACGCCCACCGAGCTGTTCCTCGCCGAGATGTGGACCGAGCTGCTGGAACGGCCGGTCACCTCGGGCGACGCCTCCTTCTGGTCCCTGGGCGGCCACTCGCTGCGCGGGGTCACCCTGCTGGCCCGGATCCGCGAGCGGCTGGGCGTACGGCTGAAACTGCGCGACCTGTTCAAGCACGGCGTCCTGTCCGACCTCGCGGCCCACATCGACGCCCAGCGGGGCGCCGCGGCCACGCCCGCCGCACCCGCCGCCGCGCGCGAGGAGTCCGCGGCCTCGGGCTTCCAGCAGCAGATCTGGCTGGCCGAGCGGCTGGACCCCGAACCCGGCCGCTACAACGTGCCGTTCGCCTGGCGGCTGACCGGTGAGCTCGACCCGGCGCGGCTCGCCGAGGCACTCGCCCGGGTCGTCGAACGGCACGAGGCGCTGCGCACGACCTTCGAGCAGGGGCCGGACGGCGTCCGCCAGCTCATCGGCGCGCCGTGGCGACCGGAGATCCGCCGGGACCGCTGCGCCGGCGTGGCCGAACTCGACGGGCTGCTGCGTGCCGAGGCGGACCGCCCCTTCGACCTGTCCGCCGGGCCACTGCTCCGGGCGGGGCTGGTCGACACTCCGGACGGCCAGGTCCTCACTCTGACGATCCATCACATCGTCTTCGACATCTCCTCGTTGCCGCTGCTCCTCGCCGAGCTCCAGCGCGGCTACCAGGGCACCTCGACCGAGCCGGGCAAGCAGTACCGCGACCTGGTCGCGGCCGTGGAGCAGGGCGACCCCGAGGGCCTGGACCGCTGGGTGGAGCGGCTGACCGGCGCGCCGAGCCGCCTCCCGCTACCGGCGCCGCCCGCCCCGCAGCCGCACGGCAGTGTCGCCCTCGACCTGCCCGCGGACCTGCTCCGGCGGATGCGTCCGCTCCAGGAGGAGCTGGGCGTGTCCTGGTTCATGGTGGCTGCCGCCGCCCTGATCGGCACCCTGCACCGCTGGACCGGCAGCGGCGACCTCACCTTCGGGTTCCCGACCGACACCCGGACCTCGCCCGAGTTCCAGGACGTCATCGGCCCCTGCCTGAACACCGTCGTGGTGCGCTCCCGGCACACCGACGGCGACACCCTCGCCGACCTGCTCGAAGCCACCCGGGACGGCATCCTGGACGCGCTGGACGACCAGCACGTCCCGTTCGGGACGGTGGTCACCGCGCTCAACCCGCCGCGCTCGGCCGGGTCCACGCCCTACCTCGACGTGGTGCTCGCCCCGCAGGCGCACGCCGAGGCCCCCGCCCGGCTGGGCGACCACGAGCTGCTGCCGCTGACGGTCGGCGAAGGCACCGCGACGGTGGGCAAGTTCGCGCTGACGCTGGGCCTGACCGTGGTCGGCGAGCGGATGTCCGGCTCGCTGCTGTACCGGGGCGACCGGCTCTCGGCCGAGTCGGCCGCCGAGCTGGCCCGGCGGTACGCGACCGTGCTGGAGGCCGTCCTGGAGGACCGCACCCGCTCGCTCGTCGGGCTGGTGCCGAACGCGCCGGCCGTCGCCACGCCCGTCTCCACCCCGGCCTCGACCCCTGCCCCGGCCCCGGCCCCGGCCTCGGCCGCCGAGGACGTGGTCGAGCGGGTCACCGCCCTCTGGTCGACGGTGCTCGGCACCGCCGACCTCGGCCCGGACGACAACTTCTTCGACCGGGGCGGCAACTCGCTCAAGCTGGTGACCCTGCACGCCGAGCTGTGCCGCGCCTTCGCGGTGGAGCTACCGGTCCAGCGCCTGTTCGAGAACTCGACGATCCGGACGATGGCCCGCTTCCTCGCGGCCGCCTCCGGCCCGGCGGGCCCGGCCCAAGCCGCGCCCGCGCCGGCCGCCGCCCGCGGTCTGGACGCGGACGCGCGCGGCGCCGCCCGTCGGAAGATGCGGCCGCGCGCCGCGGGAAGGTGATCGTGGACACCGAAGCCGAGCTCGCCGAGGGAGCCGTCGCCGTCGTCGGCATGGCCTGCCGCTACCCCGGTGCGGAGGACGTGCGCTCGTACTGGGCCGCCCTGCGGTCCGGCACCGAGGGGATCACCCGCTTCGACCCGGCCGCCCTGGTGGCGGCCGGGGCCGACCCGGAGCTGGTCCGGCGGCCCGACTACGTCCCGGCCCGCGGAGTGCTGCCGGCCTCGCGCGGCTTCGACTGGTCGTTCTTCGGCTACAGCCGCGCCGAGGCCGCGACCATCGACCCGCAGCACCGGATCTTCCTGGAGTGCGCGTCCCAGGCCGTCGACGACGCCGGGATCGACCCGACCCGCTTCCCCGGCTGGATCGGCGTCTTCGCCGGCGCCGAGGGCAGCACCCTGCCGCCGCGCGACGACGTCGACCCGATGGCCCAGGTCATCGGCGGGCGGCCGGACTTCCTCACCAGCCGGGTCGCCTACCGCCTGGGCCTGCGCGGCCCGGCCATCACCGTGCAGACCGCCTGCTCCACCTCACTGGTGGCGGTGCACCTGGCCGTCCAGAGCCTGCTCGCCTACGAGTGCGACGCGGCGCTGGCCGGCGGCGTCTCGCTGGCCCCGCACGGCGAGTTCGGCTACCTGTACCAGGAGGGTGGGATCCTCTCCCCCGACGGGCACTGCCGGCCCTTCGACGAGGAGTCCGCGGGCACCGTGCCCGGCGAGGGGGTCGGCGTCGTCGTCCTCAAGCGGCTGGAGGACGCGCTGCGCGACGGCGACCGGATCGCCGGCCTGGTCCTCGGCTCGGCGCTGAACAACGACGGCGGGGACAAGATCGGCTACACCGCGCCGTCCATCCCCGGCCAGCGGGAGGCGATCCTGCTGGCCCAGAAGGTGGCCGGGATCGACCCGGCCGACCTCGACTACGTCGAGGCCCACGGCACCGGCACCCGGATCGGCGACCCGGTCGAACTCCAGGCCCTCACCGACGCGTTCCGCCGCTCGACCGACGCCGTCGGCCAGTGCTGGATCGGCGCGGTGAAGAGCAACCTCGGCCACACCGGCTCCGCCTCCGGCGTGGCGGGGATGATCAAGACGCTGCTCATGATGGAGCACGGCGAGGTGGTCCCCACCCTGCACTACCGGCGGCCCAACCCGCTGCTGCGGCTGGCCGAGACGCCGTTCCGGATCGCCGACCGGCTGCAGCCCTGGCCGGAGCGCGGCGACAAGCTGGCCGCCGTCAGCTCCTTCGGCGTCGGCGGCACCAACGCCCATGTGGTGCTGGGCGGTTCGCCGCAGCGCAGCCGCCCGACCGCCCGGGCCGGGCACCGGCTGCTCGCGGTGTCCGGCGCCTCCTCGGACGGACGGGACCGGCTCGGCCAGGCCCTGGCGGACCGGCTGGAGTCCGACGCCGCGGCCATGGCCGGGGGCGGCACCGGATCCGTCGCCCTCGCCGAGGCCGCCCGCACCCTCGCCGGGCGGCGTCGGCACGACTGGCGCCGGGCCGTGGTGGCCGACAGCCCGCAGGAGGCGGCCCGCCTGCTGCGGGAGGCACCCGCCACCCGGGCCCCGGCCACGCTCGACCGGGTCGCCTTCCTGTTCCCCGGCCAGGGCACCCTGACCGGCGCCGCCGGCGCGGCCGCCTACCGGCTGCTCCCCGGTTTCCGGGCCTCCTTCGACGAGTGGTCCACCGTGGTCCGGGAGACCTGCGGGCTCGACCTCTCCCCCGTCGTCACCCCCGAGCGGGCACCGGCCGACTGGTTCGTCGACACCGTCCACCAGCAACTCGGGCTGCTGGCCCTCGGCCACGCCCTCGGACGGCAGCTCGCGGACTGGGGCATCACTCCCACCGCGATGCTCGGCAACAGCATCGGGGAGTACGTCGCCGCGACCCTCGCCGAGGTCTGGACCCCGGCCGAGGCGGCCCGGCTGGTGCACGCCCGAGCCACCGCCATGCGGGACACCGAGCCCGGCCGGATGGCCGCCGTCACCGCCTCCCCCGAGGAGGTGACCCGCCGGATCGGCACCGGCGGCGCCGTCACCCTCGCGGTGGCCGGCCCGGAGCGGGTCGTGGTCTCCGGACCTGCTGCCGCCGTGGACGAACTCCTGGCCGGCGACGCCCTGGCGGGCCTCGACGTCCGGGTGCTCGACGTCGGCCGCGCGTTCCACTCCGCGACCATGGAGCCGGCGAGCCGGGCGCTGCGCGAGGCCGTCGCCGCCGTCCCCGGCCGGGAGCCCCGGCTTGGCCTGGTCTCCAACACCACCGGCGACTGGGCCGACCCCAGCGCCGTCCGCACGCCCGACTACTGGGCCGAGCAGCTGCGCCGCACCGTCCGGCTGGACGACGGCCTGGCCACCGTGCTCGCCGCGGACTGCGACACCTTCCTCGAACTCGGCCCCGGCACCTCGATGACCGGAGCCCTGCGGCGCCACCGCGACTGGGACGCCGCCCGCACCGCCGTGCCGCTGCTCGGCCGCAGCGGCGGGGACGGCGAGCGCGAACTCCTGCTCGCCGTCGGCGCGCTCTGGGAGCGCGGCGCCGACCTCGACCCGGAGGAACTGCTCGGCGCGGACCGGCCGTTCCGGACCTCCCTGCCGGCGCACCCGTTCGACTCCCGGGACCCGGCCACCGAACCCGTGCGCCCCGCCCGGGCGCGCGCCCGGACCACCGTGGTGGCCGGGCCCGTCCACCAGGTCCTGGAACGCCTCTGGCGGACGGCACTGGGCGTGGCGTCCGCGGCCGAGGGCGACGACTTCTTCACCCTCGGCGGCGAGTCGCTGATGCTCGTGAGCCTGATGAGCGAGGTGCGCCGGCACACCGGGGCCGCCGTCCCGGTCGCCGACTTCACCGCGACGCCGACCTTCGGAGCGCTGGTGAAGCTGGTCGAGCAGCACGCCACCGAGACCGCGCCCACCCCGCCCGGTCTGGTGACGCTGCGCTCGGGCGTCGGCCGGCCGCTGTTCCTCGCCGCCGACGCGATGGGCAGCACCGGCAGCTACGGAACCCTCGCCTCGCTCGTCGACACCACCCGTCCGATCCTCGGGCTGGAACCCGACGGGGCCGACCGACCAGTGGGCAGCACGGGCCGGTTCGGCCGGTTCGGCCGGCCCGTGACCATCGAGGCCGTCGCCGCCCGGAACGTGGCACTGCTGCGGCAGGCGCAGCCCTCCGGTCCGTACACCCTCGGCGGCTGGTCCTTCGGCGCGGTGGTGGCGCACGAGACGGCGCGGCAACTCACCCGCGCCGGAGCGGAGGTCGACGTCCTGTTCTGCCTCGACGGCTTCGCGCCCGACCGACGCGGGCTGCCGATCGCCACCGACCCCGGCTTCCTCGCCGGGAACCTGCGGCTCCAGCTGGACGCCGTCCTCGGCACCGGCACGGTCGGCGGGCGGCTGCGCCGACTCCCCGCGCTGCGACGGCAGTTCGTCGCCAACATCGGCGCCGTGCTGCGCTACCGGCCCCGCCCGGTCGGCTGCCCGGCGGTGGTGCTCAAGGCGGCCGCCGACGAACGCACCGCGGCCGTGCTGCGGCGCGACCTGCGGCAGCTGTACACATCGGTGGAGGTGCACCCGGTCCGCGGCGACCACTGGTCGGTCCTCGCCGAACCCGACGCCCGTCCGGTCGCCGCGCACCTGGCGACGATCCTGGCCGGGACCACGGCCGCGACCGGAGGTGAGTGACCCCGTGAAGCCCGTCGAACCCGGCACCGCCGAATCCGGTACCGCCGAGCCCGCTGCCGCCGAACTCAGTGCCGCCGAGCCCGGCACCGCCGAAGCTTCGGTCCTCGGACCGGCAGGCCCCGGAGGCAGCACCCCGGACACCCCCGCCCAGGACGTGCCGCTGATCCGCAACCGCGACTTCCAGGCGCTGTGGATCAGCCGCTTCCTCGCCAGCGTGGGCAAGGAGTCGGCCGAGGTCGCCTATCCGCTGCTGATGCTCGCGATCACCGGTGAGGCCGCCTACGCCGGCGCCCTCGGCGCGACCCAGCTCATGGTCACCGGAGCCGTGTCGATCGCCGGCGGCACCCTCGCCGACCGGATGGACCGCCGGAAGCTGCTGATCGCCTGCGACGCCACCCGGGCCCTGATGCTGCTGCTCTTCGGCGCGCTGGTGCTGGCCGACCGGACGAACGTGCCGGCCGTCTTCGTCCTCGCCGTGGTCTCCGCGGTCTGCCTCGGCCTCTCCGAACCGCCCGCCCTCGCGGCGATCAAGCAGGTGGTGCCGGCCTCCCAACTCACCCGCGCGACCGCCCAGAACCAGATCCGGCCGCTCGGCGCGACGGTGGCCGGCGCCCCGATCGGCAGCTCGCTGTTCGGGGTCGCCCGGGCCCTGCCCTTCGTCGCCACCGCGCTGACCTTCGTCTGCTCGGCGCTGACGCTGCTGTTCATCCGGCGCCCGATGCAGGCGGCGCCGACCGGCAACGACGAGCGGCGCAAGGCCCTCGACGGCTTCCGGTTCATCCTGGGCCGCCCGGTGCTGGTGATCTGGATCGTCTGGATCATGGGCTCCAACATGGCCTTCAACCACACCGGGGCCTTCCTCGCGCTGATCGCCACCGCCAAGGAACGCGGCGCCTCGGAACCCGAGATCGGCATGATGCTGAGCATCGCCGGCGCCGGCGGGCTGGTCGGCGCGGCCCTGGCCACCTGGGTGTTGAACCGGCTGCGCCCCGCGACGATCTTCCTCGCCGCGGCCTGGCTGGGCCCGGTCGCCGCCGTGCTGCTGATGACCGTGCCCGGAGTGCTGCCGCTCGGCGTCCTGCTGGCCTGTGTCTTCCTGCGCGGTCCGATCGTCAACGCGCTCTTCTTCGCGTACGTCGCCGTCCTGGTGCCCGACCGGCTCCAGGGCCGGGTGATGGGCGCGGTGATGTTCCTGTCCTACGTCGCCCAGCCGCTGGGCATCCTGGCGGTCGGCTCGATCTTCGACCTGGGCGGCGCGCCCTGGGTCTTCGCCTTCATGGCCCTGGTCTCGTCGCTGGCGGCACTGCCGACCCTCACCCGGCTGATCCGCCGGCTGCCCCACCCCGACGCGCTGGCCAGCGCCCCGTCCTGACACCCGCAGCTCCAGCAGTTCCCGCCGTTGCAGCACCTCCTGACCGCCCGAATGCGCCTAGTCGAGGGAATCACCGTGTCCGAAACCCGTTCCGAAGCCCGTCCGGAAGCCCGTCCGGACGGCGCCGTCTGCCCCTTCCGCGTCCCCACCGAGTTCGTCACCGACCCGGGGCCGAACCCGCACCCGGCCACCGCCGAGCTGCGCGCCCAGGGCGCGGTGCACCCGATCGACTTCCCCGCCGGGGCCGACGGCTCCTACGTGGTGATCGACCACGACAGCGTCACCCGCGCGTTCGGCGACCCCCGGCTGTCCAAGCGACTGGACGCCGCCCCGGCCTGGTTCCGCGACCAGACCCTGCAGAACAGCTCGGTGCTGGCCAGCAACATGCTGCTCGCCGACGGCGCCGAGCACACCCGGCTGCGCAGCCTGGTCAGCCGCGCGTTCGTGCCGCGCCGGATGGAGCTGCTGCGCCCGCAGATCCAGCGGATCACCGACGACCTGATCGACGCCTTCCCGGAGTCCGGCGAGCTCGACCTGCTGGACGCCTTCGCCCTGCCGCTGCCGCTGATGGTCATCTGCGCCTTCCTCGGAGTCCCGTACGAGGACCGGCCGTTGTTCCAGCACTGGGGCAAGGTGCTGAGCCAGGACCCGAGCCAGGAGGGCGACGCGGCCCGCGAGCGCAAGCTGGTCAACGACGCGGTGGTGGAGTACTTCACCGACGTCCTGGCGAAGCGCCGCGCCGAGCCGCAGGAGGACCTGCTCGGCGACCTCGTCCGGGCCGCCGACGAGGACGGCGTGTTCACCGACGCCGAGCTGATCTCCACCGCGATCTTCCTGATCATCGCCGGCCACAAGACCACCGCCAACCTGATCGGCAACGGCGTGTGGGCCCTGCTGACCCACCCCGAGCAGCTGGAACTGCTGCGCTCCCGGCCGGAGCTGATGGAACCCGCGGTCGAGGAGTTCCTCCGCTACGAGGGCTCGGTGGACCGCGGCACGCTGCGCACCACCACCGAGGACGTCCGGATCGGCGACGTCGAGATCCCCAGCGGCAGCTTCGTCCACCTCTCGGTGTCCGGCGCCAACCGCGACGCGGCCGTCTTCCCGGACCCGGACCGCTTCGACATCACCCGCAGCCCCAACCGGCACATGACCTTCGGTCACGGCCCGCACTTCTGCGCGGGCGCGCCGCTGGCCCGACTGGAGGGCCAGATCGCCTTCGCGACGCTGCTGCGCCGGCTGCCCGAGCTGGAACTCGCCGTCCCTGCGGACCGGTTGACCTGGGTCGCCGACAGTTCGATCAGTCGCGGCCTGGAGGACCTGCCGGTACGGTTCACCAGTCGCCTGCCGCGCTGATCCGCCCGGGCGGCCGTAACCGAGAGCGCCGGACCATCGGGCGCCGAACCGAGGAGCGCTGCACTGCGGAGCGCTGCACCGAAGAACAAGGAGCACCACCTCATGACCGACTCCCCCGTCACCCTCATCACCGGCGGTTCGAGCGGCATCGGCGCCGCCACCGCCCGCCGGCTGCTCGCCGAGGGCCACCGGGTGACCGTCACCGGCCGTGACAGCGACCGGCTCGCCCGCTTCGCGGAGGAGACCGCCGCGAAGCCGGACACCCTGCTCACCATCGCCGCCGACGCCGCCGACCACGAGGCCGTCGAGGCCGCCGTCCAGGCCACCGTACGGACCTTCGGCCGGCTGGACACCGTCGTCGCCAACGCCGGTTACGCCACCCACGACTCGCTCGCCGACGGCGACCCGGCCGGCTGGCGCGACATGGTCCTCACCAACGTGCTCGGCCCGGCCCTGCTCATCCGGTCCTCGCTGGCCGCGTTGAAGGAGTCCAAGGGCCGGATCGTGCTGATCGGCAGCGTCGCCGGCGTGGTCTACACCCCCGGCAACATCTACGGCGCCACCAAGTGGGCGGTGACCGGCCTCGCCGAGAACACCCGCCGGATGGTGACCGCCGACGGGATCGGCGTCACCCTGGTCGCCCCCGGCCGGGTGGAGACCAACTTCTGGGAGGGCGCCGGCGGCGCCCCCCAGGGCCTCAACCTGACCGCGGACCAGATCGCCGACTCCATCGTGTGGGCGGTCCGCCAGCCGGCCGGCGTCGACGTGAACACCGTCGTGATCCGGCCGGTCGGACAGGCCGTCTGACGGCTCGTCCGCCCCTGCGGGCAGGCCGTGCCCAACGGCCTGCCCGCCCCCGCACTCACCTCGCCGAGATCGGCCGCCGCACTTCGTACGCCTTCCGGTGACGCCCAGTCGCCACCCGCGAGACTCCAGGAGCGCCAGCACATGACCACCGACCCCGGGACGACCACGGGACCGGACCTCGCACCGACCTCCCCCGACGGCCTCCGAGACGAGCTGGCCCGGCTGTGGGCCGAGATATTCGGGGTGGCGGCCGTCGACCCCGCCGTGGACTTCACCGAGCTCGGCGGGAACTCCCTGCACGCGGCGCGGGTCGCCGCCAGGATCCGCGGGCGCCACGGCGCCGACCTCACCGTGCGGGAACTCTTCGAGGCCCGGACCGTCACCGGCCTGGCCCACCTGCTCGACCAGCGGCTGCGCCACCGCGCGGACGGCTCCCCGACCCGGGCGGCCGCCCTGCCCCCGGTGCGCCGGGCGCCCGGCGAGGGCCCCGCGTACTCGCTCGGCCAGCGCCGGCTCTGGTTCCTCGACCACCTCAGCCCCGCCGCCGGCGTCTCCTACAACGTGGCGGCGGCCACCCGGTTGCACGGTCCGCTCGACCGGGCGGCGCTGGAGGCCGCCTGGGCGTCGGTGGCCCGCCGGCACGAGCAGCTGCGCACCACCTTCCTCCTCGTCGACGGCGAGCTCGACACCCGGGTGCACGACGCCGTCGCACCGCTGCGGACCACCGACCTGAGCGGGCACCCGGCCCCCGAGCAGGAGGCCCTGGACCGGGCGGCGCGACTGGCCGCCGAGCACATCGACCTCGGCCGGGAACCGCTGCCGCGGCCGGCCCTGTTCCGGCTGGGCGAGGACGACCACCTGCTGGTGCTGGTCCTCCCCCATCTGATCGCCGACGGCCGCACCCTGGACGTCATCGACCGCGACCTCGCCCGGGCCTACCGGCGGCACACCGGCGGCCCGGACGAAGCCCTGCTCGAACCGGCGCTGTCCTACCGGGACTTCGCCCACTGGCAGCAGGAGCTCGCGGCCGCCCCGGACGCCGACGCCCGGCTCGCCCCCTGGCGCAGCTACCTCCAGGACGCCCCCACCACCCTCGACCTCCCCGCGGACCACCCGCGCCCCGAGGTCCGCAGCCACCGCGGCCGCCGGGTCACCCGGCGCACCGGCTCCGCCCTGCTGACGGCGGCCCGCGAGCTCGCCGCGGCCACCCGCACCACCCCGTACGCGGTCTGCCTCGCCGCGTACGGCCTGCTGCTGGGCGAACTGACCGGCCGCCGGGACCTCCTGGTCGCCTCCCCGACGGACGGCCGGCCGGAGCCCGCGCTGGAGGACGTCGTCGGGTTCTTCACCAACACCGTGCCGGTCCGGCTGCGGCCGGGCGGCGGCAGCTTCCGGGAGGCCGTGAAGGAAGCCCACGGTTCGGCGCTCGACGCCGTCGAGCACCAGTACGTGCCCTTCGAGCGGCTGGCCGCCGAGTTCGCCCCGGCCGGTGACCTCTCCCGCACCCCACTGGCCCAGGTCGCCCTCGCCTACCAGGGGCCGCTGCGCCCGCACGCCGAACTGGCGGGCCTGACCGTGCGGCCGCGGACCGTGGACAACGGCACCGCCAAGTTCGACCTGACCCTCGAAGTCCACGAGGACGGCGAGGAGTTCGTGCTGAGCGCCGAGTACAGCACCGACCTGTTCACCGAGCAGCGGACCGCGGCCCTGCTCGACCGGTACGTGGAGCTGCTCGCCTCGGCCCTGGACGGGCCCGACCACGCGACCGGCCCGGACCGGTCGGCCGTTCCCGTGCAGGCCGCCGCCGCGACGTCGAACGGCGCGCCGGACTGGCAGGGCCGCTGCCTGCACGAGGTCTTCGCCGAGGTGGCCGCCCGCCACCCGGAGGCGATCGCCGTCACCGACGGCACCCGCCGGCTCAGCTATGCCGAGCTCGACCGGGCCGCCAACCGGCTGGCGCACCGCCTCCGCCGGCACGGCGCCGACGTCGAACAGCTCGTCGGCCTGTGCGCCGAGCGCACCGTCGACCTGGTCGTCGGCCTGCTGGCCATCCTCAAGTCCGGCGCCGGCTACCTGCCGCTCGACCCGCGCCACCCGGCCGCCCGGCTGGACGCCACCCTCACCGACGCGGGTTGCCGCCTGCTCGTCGGGGACGCCGAGTCCTGCGAGCCGCTGCTCGGCTCCGCGGAGCGCACCCTCGTCCGGCTCGACGAGCCGCTCGGGGACGGGCCGCTCGGGGACGGGCCGCAGGGCGGCGAACCGGGGGACGGCCGGTCGGCCGACGACGAGTCCGTGCGGCCGCCGCAGTCCGGGGTGGGACCGGACAACGTCGCCTACGTGATCTACACCTCCGGCTCGACCGGAAAGCCCAAGGGCGTCGTCGTCACCCACGCCAACGTGACCAGGCTCTTCACCGCCACCACCGCGGACTTCGGCTTCGGCGCCGACGACGTCTGGACCCTGTTCCACTCGATCGCCTTCGACTTCTCGGTCTGGGAGCTCTGGGGCCCGCTGCTGTACGGCGGCCGCCTCGTCCTCGTCCCCTACCTGGTCAGCCGTGACCCGATGGCCTTCCTCGAACTCCTGCGCACCGAGCAGGTGACCGTCCTCAACCAGACGCCGACGGCCTTCCGGCACCTGGCCGCCGTCGCCGAGGACGCCGGCTTCCCGCCGCTCGCCCTGCGCACGGTCGTCTTCGGCGGCGAGGCGCTCGACCCGGCGATGCTGCGCGGCTGGGCCGGCGGCTACGGCACCGCCCGGCCCCGCCTGGTCAACATGTACGGGATCACCGAGACCACCGTCCACGTGACCGTCCGCCCGATCGGCATCGCCGATCTCACCGGATCGACCAGCCCGATCGGCCGCCCGATCGGCGACCTGCGGGTGCACGTCCTGGACGAGCGGATGGCCGAGGTCCCGCCGGGCACCGAGGGCGAGATGTACATCGGCGGCCCGGGGGTGGCCCGCGGCTACCTCAACCGCCCCGAGCTCACCGACGAGCGCTTCGTCCAGGACCCGTTCGGCGCCCCGGGCGAGCGGCTCTACCGCTCCGGCGACCTCGCCGTCCGCCTGCCGGACGGCGAACTCGAGTACCGGGGCCGGGCCGACCAGCAGATCAAGCTGCACGGCTTCCGGATCGAGCTCGGCGAGATCGAGCGCGCACTGCTCGACCAGCCCGGGGTGCGCAGCGCCGCCTGCGTGCTGCGTGAGGACACCCCCGGGGTGCCGCGGCTGGTCGGCTACCTGGTGCCCGCCCCCGGCCGGCCGCTCGACGCGGAGTCCGTCCGCTCCGCGCTGGCGCAGCGACTGCCGGCGCACATGCTCCCGGCGGCCTTCGTCCAGCTGCCCGCCCTCCCGCTCACCGCCAACGGCAAGCTCGACAAGACCCAGCTGCCGGCGCCCGGCACCGAGGCGGCGGCCGCACCGGGCACCCAGGCCGCCCCGGCCGCCCGCACCGCTCCGCGGACCGAGACGGAGCGCCGGCTCGCCGAGGTGTGGCACACGGTGCTGCGCGGCGACGAGCCCGACGTGCACGCCAACTTCTTCGCCGTCGGCGGCGACTCCATCATCGCCATCCGGCTCGGCGTGGCCGCCCGGGCGGCCGGACTGCCGGTGACCATCGAGAGCATCTTCCGCAATCCCACGGTCGCCGAGCTGGCCCGCCACTGCGAGCTCACCGCCGCCGCCGAGGAACCGGCCGGACCGGCCGAACCGGCGCCGCTCTCCACCACCCTGGCCGACCTCGACCCGGACTCGCTGCCCGAGGACGTGACGGACGCCTACCCGACCGCGGCAATGCAGCTGGCCATCGTCTACGAGTGCGAGCTCGCGGACGACGAGGAGTCGGGCCTGTACCACGACCTGATCAGCGTCCGGGTGGACGGCGCCTTCGACCGGACCGCGCTGGAGGCCGCGCTCGCCGACCTGGGCCGACGGCACGAGATCCTGCGGACCTCCTTCCACCTCGGCCTGTTCCGCGAGCCGATGCAGCTGGTGCACCGGCAGGCCCTCGTCCCGCTCACGGTCGAGGACCGCCACCACGGCCCGGAGCTGGGCGACAAGGAACGCGAAGCCCTGCTGCACGCCTGGTGGGAGCGGGAGAAGGCGGATCCGTTCTACCTCGACGAGCCGCCGCTGGTGCGCTGCGCCGTGCTGCACGACAGCCCACAGGCCTTCCAACTGTCCTTGGCGGTCCACCACTCCATCCTCGACGGGTGGAGCCTCGCCCGGCTGATGACGGAACTCCTGCTGGCCTACGACGCCCGGCTCGGCGCGACCGACGCCGCCCTGCCCGAGCTGCCGCGGACCAGGTACCGCGACTTCGTCGCCGCCGAGCAGGCCGCCCTCGCCGACCCGGCGGCCCGGGACTACTGGGCCGGGCTGCTCCCGGCCACCGCACCGGCGGCCGAGCTGCCGGTGCTGCCCGGCGGCGGCAGCACCGACGAGTTCGCCTTCCACGCGCCGCTCCCGGCCGAACTCGACGCCGAACTCGACCTGGTCGCGGCCGAGTTGGGCATTCCGGTGAAGAGCGTCTACTACGCCGCCCACGCCTGGGCGCTGGGCCGGCTCACCGGCCGCGCCGACACCGTCGGCGCGATGCAGGTCAACGGCCGGATGGAGCAGGAGGGCGGGGACCTCGTCCTGGGCTTGCTGCTCAACATGGTGCCGGTGCACGTCCGGGTCGACGGTGGCCGCTGGGCCGACCTCGCCCGGGCCGCCTTCGACGCCGAGCGGGAGCGGCAGCCGCACCGGCGGTACCCGCTCGCCGCCATGCAGCAGCTGGTCGGGCGCGACCACCGCCTGTTCGAAGTCGCCTTCAACTACACCGACTTCCACGCCTTCGACGACCTCGACGCGCTCGCCCGGATCCGCACCGGCGACTGGTGGTTCTCCGACCGGCACAGCTTCCCGCTGATGCTGGAGCTCACCCGCTCCCCACACACCGGGGAACGCGCGCTGTCCGTCACCGTGGGGGTGGACAGCCCCCTGGCGGGCACCGGGGCACGGCTCGGTGAGCTGGTCCTCGAGGCCCTCCGGCAGATCGCCGCCGACCCGCACGCCGAGTACCCCGCCGTCGGCGGGGCGTGACCGGTCCTGCCCTGACCCGGTGGCGGCCCGGGGGGGGCCCCCCGGGAGGGGACCCGGTAGGCGGGTACCCGGGGGGGGGGGGGAGCCCTGGGTGGGGGGGGAGGGTTTGGTTCGCAGCTCCC
>NZ_JBVHYH010000023.1:25815-26711 GCF_055569135.1 Kitasatospora sp. NPDC029367 | reverse complement strand
CCCCCCCCCCCCCCCCTCGCCCCCCCCCCCCCCCCCCCCCCCCTCCCCCCCCCCCCCCCCGCCCCCCCCCCCCCCCCCCCCCCCGGTACGGCGGCCACCGGCGGGGCGGGCGGATCCGTAGGTGGAGGTGGAGGTTCGGGTTCGAAGCTCCGCCGGTCGGCCAGTGAGGGCGCAGTACCGGCCATCCGGACCGGTTCGGTTCGTGGGCGGCGGTCTCCGTGCCAGAGTGACGGTGTCCAGACAACCCACCCGTCCCACGGGTGTACCGAAGGGGGCTGCACATGCGCTCGAACGTTCTGGTGAAGGCGGTCGTCGGTGCCACGGCCGTGGCCTGCATCGCCGTCGGCGGCCTGGCCGGTGCCGGTACCGCCGTCGCGGCGACGCCGACCGGCGTCCAGCAGGCGGCGGCGCCCGGGCCCGCCGCCCTGGCTGCGGTGGTCAACCTCGGGCTGAGCACCTCGCAGGCCGCCAAGCTCCAGGTGGCGCTCAAGCAGTACTGGGGCTACACCGGCGCCCTCGACGGCCAGCTCGGCACCGGCAGCTGGCAGGCCATGCAGCGGTTCCTGCGTGCCGACTGGGGCTACACCGATGCCATCGACGGCATCGTCGGGGCCCACACGGTGGAGGCGCTGCAACGCTGGCTGAAGAGCAACTGGGGCTACACCGGCGCCATCGACGGCATCGCCGGCGCCGGGACCCAGGCCGCGTTCGCGCGGTACTGCGACTCGCTCTGATCCCTGGGCGCCAACGAGGCGCCACCGAGGCGCCGCCCAGGCGTCAGGCGGGGAGCATTCTGACGGTGGCAGAAGGACCCGGGGTGGGGGGGGGGGGGAGGGACCGCCCCCCCCCCCCCCCCACCCCCCCCCCCCCCCCCCCCCCCCCCCCCCCCCCCCCCA